>CAZRNU010000019.1:0-34420 GCA_964601515.1 uncultured Bacteroidales bacterium
GTAATATCATTGCACAACAGGCTGTTGTAACTGGCGGGAATTTTCATCAAAACTCCCAAGGATCAATAAGTTGGGGATTAGGAGAAACTGTTATAGAAACTTTTAAGCAAGACAATATTATTGTTACTCAAGGGTTCCAGCAATCAAAACTTACTATTACATCGATTGATAATCCTGATAGTGAGTTTAATATTATTGCATTTCCAAATCCGGCAAATGATTTCGTTTATCTAAGAATTGAATCTTCAGAACTTGAAGGTGTTCATTATGCAGTTTATGACATAAACGGGAGAATGCTTACCAAACAGAACTTTAGCTCAGATCTTGAGAAAATATCTTTCGTTGATTTGAAAAGTGGACTCTATTTCATAAAGGTTATTCATAAAGAAAAAGAGTTGAAAAACTTTAAGATTATTAAAAAGTAAAAGATCTGTCTATAAAGATTTGTTGGCTAATTTTTATACTCCGTTTAGCTGTGGCTAGTAAACTTTTTATAAGTTTGCGCATAGTTAAACGGAGTTTTTTAATCTACTCATTATGATATTAGTTACAGGAGGTACAGGACTAGTTGGGTCGCATTTATTATTCAAGCTCTCAAATACTCCAAACGATGTTATAGCAATAAAAAGAGACAATAGTGATCTTTCAGTTATAAAAAAGATTTTTAATTTTTATGATATTGAAAATGGAGAGGCTCTTTTTGAGAAGATAAAATGGATTGAAGCAGATGTGACAGATATTTTTAGCCTTTTAAAAGCATTTGAAGGAGTAGAACAAGTATATCATTGCGCCGCGGTTGTATCTTTCAATCCTTCAGATATTGCCTCTATGATAGAGATAAATGTAAACGGAACTGCAAATGTTGTAAATGCATGTATTGATAAAGGTGTGAAAAAACTAATTCATTGCAGCAGCATTGCAGCCATAGGCAAGCCCAGCAGCGGGAATATTATTGAAGAGAATAATATTTGGAAAACATCTCCTCGAAATTCAAATTATGCTATAAGCAAATTTGGAGCTGAAAGAGAAGTTTGGAGAGGGATAGAGGAAGGGCTGAATGCCGCAATCGTAAATCCTTCTGTAATTATTGGACCCGGAGACCCGAGTAGGTCATCCGGGCAGCTATATAGCCAAATTCAAAAAGGGCTAAAATTTTACACATCCGGAATTACCGGCTTTGTAGATGTGCGAGATGTTTCATCAGCAATGATAATGTTAATGGATAGCGATATATCTTCAAATAGGTTTATTTTGAATAGCGAGAATCTGCAGTACAAATTTATTTTCGATATGCTGGCAAAAGAAATTGGGGTAAAACCACCAAGTATAAAAGCAGGAATGTTTTTAACTCAGTTGGCATGGAGAATTGAAAAACTAAGGAGTATGTTTTCAGGCAAAAAACCATTAATAACTAAGGAAACTGCTAGAAACTCTTCCAATATTTCTTATTATTCAAACAAAAAGTTCATAGAAAAAACCGGATATTCATTTACTCCAATAAAAGACGCCATTAAAAACACATGTCGTTTTTATGAAAAATATCCGCTGCCTTGGTAAAGCTATGTTTTTGAATTTATCCGAGATTCACATTACACAATTATAAGACGCAAACATTGTTCTAACTACGCTTTAATTTTTGTGTAATCACGTATAAAACAATAAGAATTGAAATAAAAACCGACAATTTTCCCAGATAATCTCCATTCTTCACATAGAATGTAATTTTATTTGATGCATTAATAGAGCTTATTATTGCACCGGATTCCATCCATCCCATGTAATCGATAATATTACCTTTCTGATCAATAAATCCGGATATTCCTGTGCTTGCAGATCTTGCTATGCTTCTTCTAGTCTCTATTGCCCTCAACCTAGCATAACTAAAATGCTGCTTATATCCGGAAGTATTCCCCCACCATCCATCGTTGGTGAGTATAAACAATAGTTCTGCTCCATTTTTCACATAATCAGTAACATATTCACCAAAAACAGATTCATAGCAAATTATAGGAGCAACTATTATTGAGTCTTTTGTTGAAAAAACATCTCTATTTTTCTGAAAGCCGTAACTACCACCAAAACCCCCAATTTTTTCAAATATTGGCTTTAAAAATTTAGCATATCTGTAAAACGGAACTTTTTCACTACCCGGAACAAGTCGCGACTTATGATAATACTGAATATTCTTATATCCATGAATCATTATTGCTGAATTGAATAAGTCAATATGCTCCCCCTCTACTTCATGCTTACTTGCTGTGTATGGGGGATTTTCACCTTGATAATAAAGTCTTTTAACGAAACTTCCTGAAACCCATGCAACATTATTATTCATCTGTGAGAATATTCTAAGCAAAACTACTCCCGTATTTTTTTCAGGAAAGTTCATCCATACAGTAATCGGGATTGAAGCTTCCGGTGATATTACAAATTTCGTATTATTGGTAATCTGCTCATTTGCCAGCATGATCATTTGATTCATTCTAGAAATTACATCTTCCATTGACCCCGGTTGATTATAAGAGTCAATTCCATGTTGTACAATTACCACCTCCACTGGCGAATTTTCTTCAATATAATTGATTGAGATATTCAGAGAAATTAAATAAGGAACAAATAACATTGCCACTGGCAGAGCTAAAGAAGTTGTTTTTTGTGAAATTTTACTCGACTGATTTTTAAAAACGGTCAATAAATTATAAATAAGAATGTTTGATAATATTATCCAGGCGGTTCCACCCAAAACTCCTGTGTATTCATACCATTGCACCCATGAAGTTGCTGTTGAAAAAACATTTCCCAATTGTAGCCAAGGCCAACTGAGCTCCCAGTTTAAATGCAGATATTCAAAACCAATCCATAAAAATATTATTAAAAAATTACTAGTTTTTCCGGGCAGCTTTTTTCTCGCATAATGCATAAAGATCCAGGGGATACTCATAAATAGAGAGTTCAGCAAAATTGCCGTTACAGCAGCAGCTATCGATGAATATGCAATCCAATATGTGCTTAAAACATTCCAAATAAAAAAACTAAGAAAAATATAATAAAAGAAATTAAGAACAGAGTTTTCTCTATTTCTACTTAAAAGCGTTTGATCAATTATAAAAATTGGAACGAAAGCAACAAAAATGAAAGGAGTGAGCCCATTAGGAGGCCAGGAAATAAAAAGTAATACTCCAGACGATATCGACAATAGAAGTAATTTATATTTTTTAAAAGCAGATTGAATATTCATGGCTAATTATTTTTACAAAAATAACGAAATGATTGAACTTGAGAACTTGAATAGAAACACTTAGCCTTAATCAGTTGCAATATTATTTTTAACAATATTTTTCAATATGTGCGAAATTTTTAAATTAAATTGTCGTTTTAATTAGTGTTTAAAACAAACTTATTTATAATTTTATACCATAATAATAACACAATACATATATGAAGAAGAGCAAGAAGACAGAACAAAAAATATTTGAAGTTGCAACACAATTATTTTTAGAAAAAGGCGTAGACCGCACAAGCGTAAGGGAAATTGCCACAAAAGCCGGAATAAATTTGGCGCTAATGAACTATTATTTCAGGAGCAAAGAAAACCTTTTTGATACAATTTTCTACGAACTTGTAAAGAGAAATTCAGAACAGATAAAGGATACTTTGAATTCGGAATTACCACTTGAAGAAAAGATAACCAAGTATTGTAATGAATACATTGATATGCTGATAGAAAACCCTTTACTGGTTTCTTTTGTTATGTCTATTCTACATAGAAGTCCTGAAAAAATATCTGAAATCAAAGTAGTTCAAAGTCTTTACAGCACTGATGTCTTTGTAAATCAACTGATGAATGAATCAATGAAAGGCAGCATTAGAAAGGTTGACCCTGCTCACTTTTTCGTTGACATGATTAGTCTGATTGCATTTCCTTTTGCCATCCAAACACTCATTATGGATAAAAACAAAATGAAGAAAGATGATTTTAGAAAATATATGCAGGAAAGAAAAAAATCTGTGCCGGAGCTTTTAATAAGAAGCTTAAGACCATAAAATATTCTGCGCTTATATTTAAGTTATGATACTTCAATGTTTTCAAAAAATCAGTAGTTTAAAGCTACTGATTCTTTTTTTTATATTTATAAGTTCATGCAAACTTGCTTATGTTCCAACAAGTATGCATATACCATTGCATGAAGAAAAAGGAGAGCTTGTTTCTCATGTTTATTTTGGGAATACAGGTATTGGAGCAAATTCATCTTTTGCGGCAACAGATAACTTTGCAATTATGATTGGCGGGCATTATTTAGGTGATGAGCTTCTTACACATTATTCAATAGAAGGTAGTATTGGCTATTTTGAAAAGAATGATAATAATGTGTTTTTCGAGTCATATCTTGGGGGAGGATATGGATTCTCCGAAAGATTTCCTGATCAAATTCATGCAACAGTCCATTATCACGGACAATACAGCAAAGTTTTTATTCAGCCGGCAATTGGATTAAAGCCCGGCAACTGGCATACAGCTATAGGTCTAAGAACAATTTATGTGAATTACAATTCTTTTATAACCCCTCCAATACATAGTTTTAGCAGGGTTTTCTTTGAACCTGCTCTTTCACTAAAATATGGTTGGGATTCATTTAAATTTTCACTGCAAGGTGGTGCATCTATTCCATTAGGGAAATTACCATCATCTTTGGACTTCTTTCCGATTTTTGTAAGCTTTAATATTTCCCATTATTTTTCTATATCCGGCTCTGGCAAGAGGTGATTTAGTATTTTTGAAAATACTGTTAAATTCATTTTCAGTCATTAATTCCCAATCATTTTTAGTAAGGTTAAGCACTTGCTTAAAAGGCTTAAAGCATTGGCTATAAGGTGTTTTGGCGAATTTCACATTATGCGGACAAACATCTTGGCAAATATCACACCCAAATATTTGATTATTACCAACTTGAGCAAAAGAATCCGGAAAATCATCTTTTGATTCAATTGTTAAATATGAAATACATTTCTTTGCATCAATAACTCCCACAGAAACAATTGCTTTTGTGGGGCAAGCATCAATACAAATTGTACAACTACCACAATGGTTTTTTTCAAAGGGATTGTTGTAATCAAGTTCAAGTGTGGTATATATTTCGGCCAAAAAATAAAAACTGCCTTTTTTGGGGATTATCAAACAGGAGTTTTTACCTATCCAGCCTAATCCAGCTTCAACAGCTAAAGCCCTTTCAAAAACCGGCGCAGAATCAACAAACCCACGATGGGAGTTAATACCGGTAATAGTTGAGATTTTGTTTATTATTGAGTGTAGTTTTTCTTTTATAATGAAATGATAGTCCCTCCCAAGTGCATATTTTGAAATGGAGTATTGATTTTCAGTATTGAATATGAATGGGGTATAATAATTAATCGCCAGAGAAATTACTGACTTGCAATTTTCAAATAATAATGAAGGATTGGCTCTTTTTTCTAAATTATTTGCCATGTATTGCATAGAACCATGATAGTTGTTTTCAAGCCAGTTTTTAAGGTTTTCCTTATGAATTTTCAATTCTTTTGACTCTGATATGCCAACTATATCAAAACCGGCTTCAAAGCAAATTTCCTTGATTTTTCTGCTTAATTCAGTTTTATTTGAATGGTATAATGGCATTTTATTCGAATAAATTGCCTTGAGGTTTGTTTCTAATTCTACCTAAATGTTTGTAAGCCAGATCGGTAGCCTCCCTTCCTCTCGGAGTTCTCATTATATAGCCTTCCTGAATTAGAAATGGCTCATATACTTCCTCTATAGTGCCCGGGTCTTCACTTACAGCGGTAGCAATAGTTGTTAGACCTACCGGTCCACCTTTAAACTTATCAATTATAGCTAAAAGCACTTTATTATCCATTTCATCTAGGCCATGTCTGTCAACATTTAGAGCTTCCAGAGAGTACTCGGCTATCTTGAGGTCGATTTTCCCGTCTCCTTTTATCTGAGCAAAATCCCTAACTCTTCTCAACAGTGCATTTGCAATACGAGGAGTTCCTCTGCTTCTCCCTGCAATTTCAATGGAAGCATCTTTGTTAATCTCCACTTTTAGAATATCTGCAGAGCGCCTTACAATCTTATTTAGAGTTGATGAGTCGTAATAATTAAGTCTGAAATTAATACCAAACCTCGCTCTAAGAGGAGACGTCAATAGCCCTGAGCGAGTAGTTGCACCAATTAATGTAAATGGATTTAGCTTTATTTGAACACTTCTGGCATTTGGGCCGGTGTCAATCATTATATCTATCTTATAATCTTCCATTGCAGAATACAGATATTCTTCGACAACAGCGCTCAATCTGTGTATTTCATCAATAAATAAAACGTCATTGGGTTCCAAGTTTGTAAGCAGACCTGCTAAGTCGCCGGGTTTATCCAAAACCGGTCCTGAGGTTACTTTTATGCCAACGCCCATCTCATTGGCAATAATATGAGCCAGGGTTGTTTTGCCCAATCCGGGAGGTCCGTGAAGCAGCACATGATCAAGGGCTTCATCTCTTTGCTTAGCAGCTCCAACAAATACTTTTAAGTTCTCAACCACCTTGTCCTGTCCGGTAAAATGCCCAAATCTGTCAGGCCTTAGAGCTTTTTCAAACTCTTTTTCAGCAGACGAGAGTAGCGTTTTATCAGGGTTGAGGTTTGAGTTCATTTTTTGCAATGCAATTTTGTGCAAAGTTAATTTTTTTGAAGAATTGTTTTATTAAACGTATTGTTTAATTGCATCTCAATTCCTTTTCTAATTCATCAGAATTAAATCAACTACCGATGTTAGGTCGGAAATATTAATTAATGAATCAAAGTTGGGGTCTGCATTTAGAATTATAAAATTATCCGGAGTGTTTCCATTTAGATAATCAACAAACCATACAATATCCAGCACATTTACGTATCCGTCTCCATTTACGTCTCCGGGTATATTGGAGTCAGTAAAAATTGCATATATTGAATTTTCAGAATTAATATTGGTGAAAGTATATGTGTTTGTAATTCCTGCCGATATGTTATTTATATATACATTTCCAATAAAATACCCCTCGTCAGGTATTATCAAAAACTCCTGACTTGATCCGAAATCTAATTCAATTATTCCTTCAGGAATTATGCTTCCATTTTCTCCTGAAGAAGATGATATATTAAATTTCTTTATTTTCCATATAGCTTCAACAGAAATGTTGGATGATATATTTTCATCCAACCGTGGGTTGACAAGAACATCGTCGCTCCATTTTTGAAAGTCATATCCTTCATTCGGAATAGCTTCTACAATTGAACCATTTTGGCCCGGTTTTACATACTGATGAGACTCTCCTATTATTAATCCATTTGAATTGGCTAAATATCGTAATGAGAAATACGGCGCAAACACAGCAAAATTCTTGACTATTTTGCCGGCAATCTCATTAAATCCACCTGCAACAATGATATTATCATTTGCAACCCCAATTGCACTAATATACTGGTCGGGTCTAGGGTCCCAGTTGGAGGCATTTGCCGAATTTATATCTAATTCAGCAAAGCTTTTTCTATACTTTCCTTTAGCAATTGAAAAATAACCACCTGCATACAGATAATTGTCTGTTGCCGCTAAACATAAAGTAGATGCATTTGTTTCAGCATTCCAAAGATTAATATTTCCATTTATTAAATTGAATGATGCTAATCTACTATAAGGTTGTCCGGCAATTGATGTAAAGTTGCCACTTACAAAAAGCTTATCTTCTTTTATCAATAAAGTAATAATTGCTGCGCTCGGGTTTGGGTTCCATGAGGTCGCTGCTCCCGAATTATCTATTGCTGCAATATAATTTCTTGCTTGTCCGGCTATTGTTGTAAAAGAACCACCAACATAAATATTTGAGTCGTAAATATCGACAGAAGATACATTTTGGTTGGGAGATGGGTTCCAGCTAGTTGCATTGCCGCTTGATAGGTCGACAGCCGCCAGATAATTCCTATTTTGGCCTCCAATATTAGTAAACAAACCTCCAACATATAATGAACTACCCAAAATTTTCATGGTTCTAACATTACTATTTGAATTCGGGTTCCACGAAGTGGCATTTCCTGTTGATGCATCAATTGCAGCGATTCTGTTTCTGGTTTGGCCTCCAATACTTGTAAAACTTCCTCCAACATAGACATCCCCATCGTATAAAGTTATGCTGTAAACTATATTATTAGCGTTTGGATTCCAATCTGTTGGTCGTCCTGTTTGTGTATCTATAGCAACAATGTTGTTTCTGGTTATTGCTCCGATAGAAGTAAATCCTCCGGCTAAGTATATAGAGCTTTCATAAATGTCAAAGTTATTTACAATTGCATTAGCATCAGGATTCCAATTAGTTGCAAGTCCTGATCCCAAGTCAATGCTGGCTATTCGATTTCTGTTTTGCCCACCAATATTAGAGAAATTTCCACTTACTATAAGAGTATTGTCAAAAACATTTACACAATTTATGTAAGCATTACTGCTAGGATTCCAATCAGTTATGGTTCCTGAGTCTACTTCGATGGCTGCTAAGTAGTTTCTGTCCTGTCCTCCAATATTAGTAAATAAACCTCCGGCATAAATATTATTATCCTTAAAGCTTAATGAGTATACAATGCCGTTTGCATTTGGATTCCATGCATTTAGGGCTCCTGTTTCTTTATTTATTGATGCAATTCGGTTTCTAGGTTGGCTGCTAATTGTCGTAAAATTTCCACCTACATATATGTTATCATTATAAATATTTATAGCATAAACCGGACTGTTTGCCACAGGGTTCCATGATTCAACTTCTGCAGTTTTTGTGTTTATTGCACCTAAAAAATTTCGATTAACACCCCCAATTAATGAAAATGACCCTCCAATATATAATATTGTATCTGATATGTCGATTGCAGATACTAATCCATTTGTCCCCGGGTTCCAATCTAGTAATTCTCCTGTGGATATTTTTATAGCTGCAATATTATTTCTTATTAAGCCTCCGAAGCCATTAAAGTTTCCTCCTAGAAATATTTTGTCGTTGTAGACAGAAATACAATCTATTGAACCGTTTGATAAAGGTCTCCAATCTCCTGGTAATCCTGTAGTCAAGTCAAAATATGCAACATATAACCGAGATTGGCCTGCAATGGTAGTAAAACTACCTCCTACAAATAACAAATTATTTGAATATGCCAAAGTTCTAATACTATTGTTAGGATTGGGATTCCAAGATCCAAGCGCACCCGTTGAAATGTCTATTTCTGCAAGATATCTTCTATTAACTCCTCCAATTGTAGTAAAACTTCCTCCGATAAAAATTTTGCCATTTTCTGCGATAACTTTTCTTACCTCTGCGTTTGCATTAGGATTCCATGAAGTAATAGCCCCTGTGATAGCATTGATTGCTGCCAGGCGATATCTTGATTGCCCTCCAATTGTTATAAAATTGCCCCCGGCATAAATTATACCCCCGGATTCTGCTAATGAATAAACTACATTTCCAACATTGGGATTCCATGAGGTAATATCACCTGTTGAAGCATTAAATGGTGCTAATCTGTTTCTTGTCTGTCCGCCAATATTGGTAAACATACCTCCAACATACAGCACCCCATCGTAATAAACTATACTATAAACAGAACTATTGACATTTGGATTAAAAGAGGTTAATTCACCTGTTAATGTGTTGTAAGCAGCTAATCTGCTTCGGTTCTGCCCACCTATTGCTGAAAATGAGCCTGCTATATAGAGGATGTTGTCAACAATAATCATGTCAAAAACTGATCCATCTGCTTCCGGATTCCAGTCTGAAACTTTTCCATCATTATCAATGTGTGCTATTCTGCTTCTGATACTGTCGCCAACGCTAGTAAATGCCCCGCCTATATACCATCCCCCATTTCCGTCAGGAACAGATGTAAATACTGTGTTGTCAGGCTCAGGGAAATTTGCGTTGGGATTTATGTCAAGATTTTCAATTTCAACACCATACTGCTTTATATTGCCGCATGAAAAAAAATTTCCTCCAACAAATAAAGTATCACTATTTTTAGCAAGGCAATGTATGTTATTATTGAACCCTATATTTTGAAACAAATCAGTTGGATTGCCTTTATAATCAATATGGGCAATCCTTTTCCTTTTAATATTGCCAATCTTTGAAAACTCTCCTGCAATAATCCAACCTCCATTACCATCTGAAATTACTGTGTTTAATTGGCCGTTTGGAAAATAATCTGAATATGTTGGCATTGCAGTATTTATGTCAACTCGAGCTCCATACTGAGTATTGGGGCCCACCTGAGAGAACCCACCACCAACATATACAATGTTATTAATATTGTCGAACTCAATTGCATAAACACTCGAATTTATTGGCGCCCACCAGTGATTTTCCAATCGTAGTTTCTGAGGGAATGTACTTAGTGCAAATAGCATTAATACTAGGAAAATTGTTTTTGCTATAACAATTTTAAATTTTGAAATCATAAAATCTTCTTTTATAAAAAGCGACAGACAACCGAAATCTATTATAAAACAATAGTCTAAAATTAGTGTAAATTGTTTTATTCTAATTTTAAAAAGAAAGTATTTTGTTAAATCAGGATATTTTTCTCAATGCTTTTCCTAAGGCTTTGTTCTAAAAGAGATGCAGTATTTTTAAAAATAATAATTATTAACATAATTGAATTATAAGTATTATTACCAGTATATATAAACTAAGTTTATTATAATTGTTGAAAAAAAATTAGTTTTTTCATTTTGCCGGTGTATTATTTCAAATTTTCAACAATAGTTATGTTTTTTAAAGTTTTTTTTTAGATGGATACGATTGAATCATCAAATAAGAAATAGGTTTTTTTTTAATAAATAGAATTCAATTTACGCATTTTATGAGTGCTAATAAAAATAAATTAACTTTATATCCTCAAAAAGAAATCCCAATTTAATTGATAACCTCAAAAAGCTATAATTTTTCTTGTTTTTGCAAATCTTTTATTATGAAACACTTATGCTTGCCCCAATTTTCTCTTTTAATTTTAATGTTTTTCTCTAGCCATAGCATTATAGCCCAAAATATGCTTTTAGAGAAAGATTGGCCTACAACAAATGGCATTGTTAGAGTTATAGAAACTGACGAAGTTAATGGATTAATCTACCTAGGTGGTAGTTTTAATTATATCGGACCTAATACTCCTTATGGTGTAGCAGCAAAAACTTCAACCGGGAATACTTATGCTGATTATGATTGTCCTAATGGCCCGGTACATGTTGCTATTCCTGATGGAGCGGGAGGCTGGTTTATAGGAGGAGAGTTTACAAAAGTTGCTGATAAAGCAAGAAGCAAGATAGCACATATTGATAGTAATGGAATATTAACGGAAAAGTTTAGTGATTTTGGGTTTAATGATGCAGTAAAAACCCTAAAAATAGAAGGTGACAACTTGTATGTGGGTGGAGCTTTTAGCAGCGCAGGGAAAATTATCAAGTACGGGGCTCAGTTTACAGATAGTAATTCTTTCCCGGATTTTTCTTACCCACAGCCAAATGGGCCGGTTCGCTCATCTGTGTCTGATGGTAATGGCGGCTGGTTTATTTCCGGAAATTTTTCCATGGTAGGTGATAGTATTAGAAATAAGCTGGCTCATATTAATGCTGATGGAAAAGTCACTTCTTTTAATCCCGGGATGTCTGCTTCTGCAAATGTTATGGAAGTAAATAGTGGCAAATTGTTTCTAGGAGGAAGTTTTTCAGAAGTTGCAGGCGAACCCAGAACCGGACTTGCTTCTATTGATATTTCTACTGGTCTGATTACTGCTTGGAGCCCTTTAGTATTGATGAGTACAGAGGCAGCCGGAACTATTTATTCAATGGCGTCAGATGATACAGCAATATATATTGGAGGTTCTTTCCGTTATATAAATGGAACTTTTTGCAGGCATCTAGCAAAAATTGACATGAATACAGGAAATCTTATGTCTTTTCCGGAAATTGCCTCAACTACAGCTTTTGTGTTTGCTCTAGAGAGAAGTGGGAACTCTCTTTTTGTAGGCGGCAGCTTTAACAATATAGGCGGAATTTCCAGAAGTAATATTGGGTCAATAAACCTTGACAATAACACGGTTAATGCATGGAATCCCAACTCTAACAATACAGTTAATATAATTCGTGTTTATGATAACACTGTTTATGTAGGAGGAAATTTCACTATTATTGGAGGGCAAGCAAGATCTTATCTTTCTGCAATTGATATTTCAACAGCCCTGGCTACATCCTGGAATCCCAATCCTAATAACAGTGTTAATAAATTGGTTATTTACGATAATAGTGTTATTGCAATAGGCAGCTTCTCTACTATTGGCGGAGTATCAAGAAAATATATCGCATCTGTTCATCTGTCAACAGGATTATCTAATCAATGGAATCCGATTTTTGATAAGGGAATCTCAACTGTTTCAGTTTTTAATAATAAAATATACACAGGAGGAGAATTTGTTTCTCTTGGTGGTGAATATTCTCGTTCTTATATTGCGGCAGTTAATATTAATAATGGAACTATTTCAAGTTGGGCTCCTGAAATTAATGACGAGGTATGGTCTATAGAAACGGCAGGAGATGTTGTTTACGCGGGAGGTAAGTTCAGCACTGTTAATGGAACAAGCAGAAATGGGCTCGCATCAATTAGTGCAAATGACGCAAGTGTAACTTCTTGGAACCCAAATGCAGGAATTATTACCTTATTAAAGATTGCAAATAATGTTCTATATGTTGGTGGCGGATTTACTAATATTTTAGGAGAAGTAAGGAACTGCTTGGCTTCTGTTGATATTACAACCGGAAACTTAACTGCTTGGAACCCCAATGTAAATAATGGAGTAAAGTGTTTGGATATTGCAGATGGTATTGTGTTTATAGGAGGAGAATTTACTTCAGTTGGCGGCCAACCAAGAAACAGACTAGCTGCCGTAAACTTAACAACTGCAGATTTACTGCCCTGGAATCCTAATTCTAATCATTGGGTTAATTCTTTGATAGTTATGGGTGATTCTGTTGTTGTAGGTGGCGTTTTCTCTTCTGTTGGAGGACAGCCTAAAAGTAATTTGGCATCTATTGATAAAACAACAGGCAATTTAAATGCTTGGAACCCTTCTCCAGACGGATCTGTAAGAACTATTGCACTGCAAAATAGTGATTTTTATGTTGGAGGTGATTTTAAAATGATTTCGGGTGTGACTAGAAGAGGTGTGGCAGCAATTAATAAAGAAACAAAAGAGGTTACTAGCTGGAATCCTAATGTTAATGGGGATGTCAGAGCTTTTGAAAAAGACGGTAATGAAGTGTTTCTAGGAGGTTTATTTACTGCTATTGGTGGTCAAAGTCGAAACTATATTGGCTCTGTTGATGCTATCACCGGCAATGTATCAAGCTGGAATCCTAATCTGTCTGGTATGATGCCAACTAATTATATAAGCGCAATTGCTAAAGATGGAAATACAGTATATGTTGGTGGTGAATTTTCATCTGTAGGATTGGATGCAAGAAACAAAATTGCTGCAATTGATGCTACAACCGGACTTGCAACCTCGTGGAACCCCGGCGCTTCAGGTTCAGTGGCTGATTTAATCGTGAACGGAAGCAATATTTTTGTTGCCGGAACTTTTACAACTATTGGAGGCCAAACACGCGAAAGAATTGCTGAATTGAGCTTATCAACAGGAGTTCCTACAGCTTGGAACCCAATAGCTCAAAGCTATGTGTATGATATTGAATTGGATGCAGGAACAGTTTATGCAGGTGGTGTTTTTAATTCTATTGGTGGACAACCATATAAGAATGCCGCTGCTATTAATGCTACAACAGGCAATGTGCTAAGCTGGAATCCTAATCCCAATTATTCTGTTTATGCAGTTGTGAAAAATGGAAATAAAATCATTCTTGGCGGCAATTTTACTTCTTTAGGAAACAAATCGGCTTTAGCACTGGGAGAAGTTGATGTTAATACTGCCGAAGCATCTTCATGGAACCCTGGATTAAAAAAAGACGAATATAGCGCTAATATTTATGCAGTTAATGTTTTCGATGATTTAATTCTTTCAGGTGGAGATTTTAATGAAGTTGAAGGAGAATACCGAGCTGGTTTTGCTGTTTTTTCAATGCAATGTAATTTGGTGTATAAATCTGGCGGAAACGGTATAATTTCAGGTAATACGAATCAATATGTTAAACTCGGAAATTCAGGATCTTCAGTTGAAGCAATCCCGGACACGGGATATCATTTTGTAAAATGGAGTGATGATGTCACAAATAACCCCAGAACAGACATTAGTGTTACAACAGACATTGATGTCACTGCAGTTTTTGAGCGCACTCCACCTGTAGCAGATTTTACTGCCGACATTACATTCGGAGAATTGCCTCTTGTTGTTCAATTTACCGATCTTAGCCTTAACATTCCGGAATCATGGAGTTGGGATTTTGGAGATGGAAATTTCTCTTCAGAACAAAATCCTGTCCATGAATATACAACACCCGGATTATATACTGTTTCATTAACAGTTACAAATCCTGCCGCAAGCGACACTCATGCAAAAACAGATTATATCACAGCACGAATATGCAACAACGCAATGATTACACAACATGATTGGTCGGGTGGGCCGGGGCAAACACTACCGCTTAATGACTCTACGATGTTTGATACTTCTGTAAACATTGATTTTAACTCTGTGCCGGGCCAGATTTCTGCCAACTTTGTTTCTTCAGAATCAGATTACGCTACTTTCTTTTATAATGGGAAATTGTATAACGGTAGGTCTTATGGTTTAATGACGCTTGATACAATAACTAATGAGTGGAATTATGAAGTAAAAATAGTAGGAATAACACATTCAAAGGTTACCATAATGAACGATACTCTTTACATTTTATCAGGATGGAATATTTATTATACAGATGGATCTACAGATGACTATGGTATGGGTAACAATGGATGGAGATTACATTCTGTATTCCCATCTACAAATTTGCAAGGAGCTTATTCTTTGGGCAGTTTTCAAAATCAGCTATATGTTGGTGTAAGAAATAATTCAAGTCAAGGAAGAGTATATAGATATGATGGCACATCTTGGTTAATGGTAGGTAGTAATTTTGAAGTTATACCTGCAATTTTTTATGTCTACAACAATGAACTTTATGTTGGAACACACTGGTATGCAAGAATCTATAAAAAAACAGT
The DNA here is from genome assembly GCA_964601515.1 of uncultured Bacteroidales bacterium. Lineage (GTDB taxonomy): Bacteria > Bacteroidota > Bacteroidia > Bacteroidales > UBA7960 > PWND01. The sequence continues at coordinate 15,241 of CAZRNU010000019.1, forward strand.
TTCAGATACCTGGCAGCTGGTTTATACACCCTCTTCAATGATGCAAACAATAGATTTTGTTGAGTTTCAAGGAAATTTATATGCCGCTGCATATAGAAACACATACTACAATGGTTGTATTGTTAAATATGATGGATCTTCTTGGTCAACAGTATATAGCGGGTTAGGATGTTATTCATTAGCAGTTGCTGATAATATAATGTATGTAAGTACGCAAACTTCAACTTCAGGCAGTGGGCAAATATTACAAACTACAAACGGAACTACATATACAACAGCATATACATTAACAGCCAATGAAACTAGAGCAGTGCTAACTTCTGACGGAAAAAAGCTTTATCATGGCACTATTAAAAAAAGCGGAACTTTTTCATCTAATTTCTATATAGGTGGTACAGTTGCTTTTAATTATCTAAATGCCTCTTTAAAATCTTCTCATTATAATATCCAAGCACCGGCTGTTTTAACCGGTGTTTATGATGCGGACATTCCCAGCGGAACAGGTTTTGCTGTATTAACACAGGGCAAAAAAGATGGGTCTGATTGGGATGTTGAAAGATACTACAAACCTCTTCCAAATGGCACATCAAGGCTGTTTGATGATGAAATATACAGATACGAGTTAGTAATGTGGTCAAATAATCCAGCTACTACTTCATTAATTTATGATATATCTCTGGCTCAGCTTGCTGAAGTCAATACAACAGAAGTAACTTTAATTGACTATTTTAGTGCTGAATCCGGTGGGGAAATTCAAATTTATTGCAGCACAGCTGTTAAACAGAAAGGATTAGTTTGGAGTACGTCGCAATATCCAACTATTGATGATTATATAGGAATTACAAATGAAGGTGAAGGATCCGAAAATTTTACAAGCCAATTAGCCGGATTAAATCATAACACACAGTATTATGTGAGAGCATATGCAACCACAAATTTCGGAACCTCTTATGGGCCGCAACAAAACTTCCGAACTCTCACTTTAACACCTATTGCAAACTTTGAGGCTAATATAATTACAGGCATTGCTCCTCTAGAAGTGAGTTTTTCAGACCTGAGTTTAAATGACCCTGACACATGGAATTGGGACTTTGGAGATACAAATACTTCAACTATGAAAAATCCAGTTAATAAATATATCTGGCAAGGGATATATTCTGTTTCTCTCAATGTTTCAAATTTAGGAGGTAGCGATTCTAAAACAATTACAAATTACATTACAGTTCTAAAACCGGATGTAATTATAGGAGATGTAAACAATGATGGATTTGTTAATATTCTCGATGTCGTTTGGCTAATTGATTATATTAACGAGACAGTGAATGACGGGTTCAACATTTATGCTGCTGATTTAAATGACAACCAAAATATTGAGATAGCAGATCTCACTGCATTAATTGGAGCAATATTAAATGGTGCAAATTGATTTCAATTTATTAAAACAGCTATAATATTTAATTAATTCCTTTTGATTAACTTTGCAGGCGTTTTTAATTCCCATATCCTTCTCAATAATTTTAAAATATGAGCCTGGAATTTAATCAATATTTACAACAGCAGCTTAATGAGATTAAAGCTGCGGGTACATTTAAAGAAGAATCAGTAATTTGCAGTCCTCAGTCAGCTGCAATTTCTTTCAAAGACGGCAGAAAAGTAATAAATTTTTGCGCAAACAATTATCTTGGACTATCTAACCATCCGGCAGTTGTAGCCGGAGCAAAAAAGGCTTTAGACACTCATGGCTTTGGGCTGTCGTCAGTAAGATTTATTTGCGGCACTCAAGATATACACAAAGAACTTGAGAGGCGAATTTCTGCATTTTTCGGCACTGAAGACACTATTTTATATGCAGCATGCTTTGACGCAAATGGAGGCGTTTTTGCCCCCTTACTTGACGAAAATGACGCTATTATATCAGACGCATTAAACCATGCATCTATAATTGATGGAATTAGATTGTGTAAAGCAGAAAGGTACAGATATGATCATGCCGACATGAATGATCTTGAAAAACAATTAAAAGCTGCGCATAATAAAAGGCACAAGCTAATCGTAACTGATGGTGTATTCTCGATGGATGGCGATATTGCCAAAATGGGAGAAATAGTGGCATTGGCTGAAAAATACGAAGCAATGATAATGTCAGATGAATGCCACTCTGCCGGTTTTATTGGAAAAACTGGTCGTGGCTCTGCAGAATATCACGGAGTTCATGGCAAAGTGAATATCATTACAGGAACACTTGGCAAGGCATTAGGTGGTGGGCTAGGTGGTTTTACAACCGGATCTAAAGAAGTAGTTGCAATGCTTAGACAACATTCGAGACCATATTTATTTTCAAACTCTTTAAGCCCGGCAATTATTGGTGCTTCTCTTGCGGTTTTTGACCTCATTGATAAGGACACATCACTTAGAGACAAACTTATGGATAATGCAGCCTATTTTAAAGAAAGAATTATTGCTGCAGGCTTTGATATTAAACCAACCGAATCTGCAATAGTTGCACTCATGCTTTATGATGCTCCATTATCCCAAAAATTTGCAAAAAGAATGATGGAAGAGGGTATTTATGTAATTGGGTTTAACTTCCCCGTTGTTCCAAAAGGACAGGCAAGAATACGTATTCAAATTTCCGCCGCGCACGAAAAAGCCCACCTTGATAAAGCAATTAAAGCATTTACAAAAGTGGGCAAAGAATTAGGTGTAATATAACCTATTTTGCAACCACAATCTTGTGGGTTGATTTTCCGATTTCTGTTGTTAATGTTATAAAATAGAATCCTGATTTATAATTGCTCAGATTAATTTGAATTTCGTTACTATCAGAATTTATTCTTTCAACCATTGTTCCTAAAATATTATAAACCTCCACATCCTTAACTATTGCTCCTGCCGTAATGTAAATAATATCTTTTGCAGGATTTGGATATATTTTAATTTCCGACATGATTACTTCTTCTACAGGAGTGTATGGCGGGAAAGTAAGCATTACTATATCAGACAACCCTTGCTCGTATACAGCCTGAATACCTACAGTATAAACTCCTGAGCCTAAACCTGTAAATAAATATTCTGTATTTGCAACATTGGTTGCTACCGGTGTTGTCATATCAGTGAGATATACATTATAGCCGGTTAATTCAGCAGGATAATCATATGCTTTTGATTGGATTTCTTGGAATTCTTCTTCTTCGATTGATTTAGCTGTTTCCGATTTCCCGGAACTAATGCTTCCAAGATCAAAAGCTAATGCACGAATTAGGAAATTTCTAGGTACCCATGTGTTCATATCTCTAAAATCATACTGTGTATAATCAGAATTATAGAACTGTGTGCCTTCTTGAAAGCCATATAAATCATCAATTCCTCCGTCAACTGCTAAGCCAAGGCTTCCGGCAGCTGATAAACCAATGAAGAAACCATTTGCTGCATAAACAGGTTCACTAAGCTGATGAACTGTCCATTGCATGTGTGTATTAGGAACATTTTCAGCATGGTAAATAATGTTGGTTGGGTCAGGTAAATTCATATCATTTATACCCATAATCCAAACAGAAACTGTGCTATGATTTGACCCGGTAAGCATCCATGAAATAGCGTCGACATATCCCCTACTGAAATGAGCAGCTCCTAAAACACCGTTCAAAGTACCACCAAAGAATCCTATATTTGAAACAGGAGTTCCATTGTCATATCTAAATACTTTTTTACCTGTTGGCTCATCCCAAGAAATTAGCGTATTTCCTGATTCTAATTTTGATGTAACGTTATCAACTTCATAAAGTGCGTATTCTAAAACAACATCGTCAGCTAAATAATCGCCGCTGGGAATTGAAATATTGTCTATATGAAGTTCATAGCCCGGCTTAAATACATGTAGAGTATATATTGATTCACCAAAAACCTCATCAAAAAAGTATTCGCCAAGCTCATTTGTTTTGGTTTCGAAGTATGTATCTCCAACTAAAGCAACAATAGCTCCTTCTAATCCTGTTTCTTCATCGTCAATCCCATAAACAACTCCACTCACTTCAACTACAGACAAAACAGAAAGTTTAAAAACAACATTAGTAGTTTCATTGTCATACACATTAATAAGCTGATGCTGAGTTGTATATCCTTCTAAAGAGGCAATTAAAGTGTATTCGCCGGCATTTAACGCTGAAAACAAAAATGTACCGTCAGCTCCCGAATAAGTAATAATTGAAGTTCCTGCCACTCTAATTTGAGCACCAGCCAAAGGATTGTCATCAATATCGGTAACTATACCTTCAACAGAATTTACAATTGCAGCTCTATAAGCAGAAATTACATGTTTAATTTCTCTTAGAGTTCTTGCATTATCTCCATCGGAAACATCTCCTGTTGGAACATTTTGATGGCTAACATAAGGATTTGAGAAATATGCAACATTAGTATGACTGACTCCATCTTGAAAATAACTGCCGCTGCTATAAGTCATTAAATCACAATAGTAAGCATTATCAGTTCCTGTCCATCTCCAACCGGCAGAATAATTAAATAATCCGGGTCCGGCTTGAAAGTTTTGTGCTTTATGATGATGACACCCCATATTGTGTCCGGTCTCATGCGCATGTGTAAGGCCGGTTGCTTGTCTAACTCTAGTAATTGAAAATGCCATATCCGGTCTTCCGTTTGTGCTTGTTAAAAGCCATGCAATTCCTCCTGTATCGCTAACGTCAGAAAACATTGCAACAAGATCAGCACCGAATTCATCTCTCCACTCATGTACTGTTTCCAAAGCCCCTGTGCCATTAGTTAAATTAGACAAATCATTTGAGGAACTACCGCTTTCTATATAATATGTTTCAGTTGCATGAACAAGCCTCATTGCCATAAAGGTTTCGCTGTTTTCGTATGATAAATTGGATTGGGCAACTGCCAAACTAACAATATTATCAATACCGCCTCCGCTACTATTTCCCCATGTTTTTGCAGCTGTTGTATATACTATCAATACATCAACTGTAGCATGGTCAAGCGGCCCTAAGTTCTTTGAACCTATTTCATTTTGAATTCTATTTTGCTCTTGAACTGCCTTTTCATCAGGTGCTGGAGGCAAAACATCATCATCACCTTCAATGTAGTCAAGTTTGCTGATGTTTAATTCTATTATATAGTGTTTATTTGTTTTAGGGCAGCTAATAATTTTATAATGTAAGTCTTTTGAAGGGATGTTGATTACAGCAAGACTTCTGTCGTCTGTTGTTGAGAGCAACATATATGCCCATTCGTAATTATTTATTCTTGCTCTTACAACATGACTGCCGTTTACGTATGTAGAGGAATAATCTATTTTTGCTTCATATGTAATATCCTCAAACAAATTAAGATATAACATATTTTGTTTGTTACGGTTGTAATTGAAAGATGTAACTTCTGTGGAAAGAGCTACTTCAGAATATCTTATTACAGAAGATGAATTATCAAAGAAACTTATATCAGAGATATCTGATTTTGATTTTTCAATACCTCTTTCAGAAACTAAAAATAATTCTGAATTGTTTGCAAAACCGTTTTTCAATAAAATTATTGCAAAACTTAATGTTAATAAAAAGGCTATTTTTTTCATTGATTGAATTTTCGTTTTACTGTTGGTTGAATTAAGAAATAAGCTTATGGTGGAAACGACTGAAAAACAATATATTTACAATATACAAAGGTACGAATTATTATAGAAAACTAAGCTGTTAAAAATGTTTAAACTAATATTTAATGATATTTATAGATAAAAAAAAGAGGCTGCATTATAAGAAATACAGCCTCTTTTTAAATTCATTAATGATTATTTAGTAATCTGCAGTTTAATTGTTTTTTGACCGTCTTCAGTGTAAATTCTTACGAAATACATTCCCGGCTCAACAGTTAGCATTAAGTCTACAACTTCTGCATCAGGCTGGATTGTAAAAACTACTTTTCCAATCATATCAAAAACTTTCACATCAGTGATAATTCTGTCAGAGGTAATATTTATATTGCCTCTTGACGGATTTGGATAAACACTGATAGAGAATATTGAAGGATCATTAATGCTTACAGTTCCAAACTTAGCTACTAGTGTAATATTTTCAGCAGGCATATTGAATGTAAACTCATCATCTGTACTAACTAAAGAACCACCAAGATACCATCCGTCAAAAGTGAAGTTAGCATTAGCAGTTGCATTAACAGTAACTTCAACTCCGGCTTCGAACTCGCCACCACCGGTTGCTGTACCGCCTTCAACAGGATCAGCCACAACTGTAAGTGTGTAAGTAGGATCTGGAATTACTTCGAAGTTGGCAGTTAATGTAACATTATTATTTGGCATAGTGTAGTTGAAACTAGCTGATGTGCTAACAACAGTGGCTCCCACAGTCCAGTTAACAAAGTTATAACCTTCAGACGAAGTTGCTGTAACAGGAACACTTGCTCCAAATTCATAATCACCGCTACCTGTAACTGTTCCACCGGCAGCAGGATTAGCTACTACAGTAAGAGTGAAAACATTAATTTCAAAAACGGCTACTAAAGCAACGTCTTCAGCTGGCATATTGAAAGTATAAATAGAATTAGTTTCAACAATGCTAGAGTTTAATTCCCAACCAATAAATGTATATCCTGTATTTGCTGTAGCTTCAACAGTTACTTCTTCGTCAAAAGCATATTCACCTTCACCGGTAACAGTTCCTGCACCCACAGGAGATATTTCAACAGCAACATTATAAAGAATTTCTTCGAAGTTAGCTGTAACAGTAATGTCTTCAGCAGGCATATTGAAAGAATAAGTAGTAGATGTTCCAACTACTGTTCCATCAATAGTCCAGTTTGCAAACACATAACCGCTATTTGCCGATGCTTCAAGAGTTACAAGTGCAGCTTCGTCATAAAAACCAGCACCTGTCACACTACCTGCATCAACAGGATTAATGATAACAATAACTTCATTTTGTCCTGCAAGAGGTGTGATGTTAGCTGTTGTTGTTGGTGCTCCAACTAATGAAAGAGTATAATTGCTTATATCAGCTCCATCAATGTCGGCACTTACAATAGAAACAAGAATGTCATTTCCAGGAACAGACGTTGCAAACTCAGCAACTACGTTAACCAAAACAACATCATCAATTCCAACTATTCCAATAAGTTCCAAATTATTAGTTTCAATTACAGCATCAGTGTTGCCATCAAATTCTTTGTCTTCAGCAGTAAAGGTTCCGCCAATTGTCAATTCTTTTGCATAAATGTTTGCAGAAGTATACTGTATTGGGGCTAAAACATATTTGTCGGCATCTGCACCGCCCAAAGTTATACCCACTACTGATACAATAATATCATCATTAACATTTACATCGGCAAAAGTAGCAACTGCTACATCTGTCACCAAAGTAACATCGTCACCAACTTCTACTCCAACAAGAGTACCAAAGTTGTCTATCTCAGCTTCATTATTGCCGTCATATTCTTTATTTTGAGCTGTTAAACCGTCAATTGTTAAACCAATCTTGTCAGTAACGGTCATTGTTCCGTTAACATAGTTAATGTTGTAATTGTCTACAAGATTAGCACTTCCAACAGCATTGCTCGGAATAATTGGATATGTTCCCGGAGCAGCAGCAGCCTCAGAACCTGTACTTGTTAGGGTAACACTTGTTATTTCATCTGTGAAGTAAAGAGTTCCTGTAGTAAATTCAGTGCCTAAGAATACATATTCATTTCCTGCAACTTTGAAAATATCGTCAGCAACAATATTTAGGTTTCTCTTAGTAATAGTGAAGTTTGCTCCGGTGTAGGTAATAGTATAATTACTTCCAGCGTCAAGAGTACCTTGTAAAATCAAGTACACAGCTACATTTTCTCCTGGTTGACGAGTAAGTGATCCTGTAATTTCATCGCCTCCAAGAAGTCCGGCAGAAACATAAGTTAATGCAGGGTCGTCAGCTCCATAAATTTTTGTTTTTGCGTCAGCTGTGATGTTAAGAGCCATTGGTGTGATATTAGCAGTTGCAGTTCCGCTTGTTGTAACAAGATTGTAATTGCCTGCATCAGCACCACCTGAAATAGCGATACCTGTGTAGTTTACAGTTTTTCCATTACCAACATTTGCATTTTCGAATGCTGCCGTAAAAGTAAATGTAACAACGTCACCTGCTATACGGTCATTAGAGAAGCCGGTTCCGGTAACTGTTGTAGTTCCGTCATAAACTTTATTAGCTGCTGTAAAGTCAAACAATGTCAAATCTTTGTGAGTAATATTGGCAGTAGTTGTTTGATTTCCAATTACATATTTATCAGCATCTGCGCCTGTTAGAGTTAATCCTGTTACTGTAACTGTTCTTCCATTACCTACGATCTTACTTGCAAATGAAGCTGTTGCTCCGGTTGTTACTAAAGTAACATCATCACCGCCCTCAACACCTGTTAAAGTACCGTAGCTAGAAATTGTCGCAGCTGATGTACCGTCATAAACTTTATTATTAGCTGCTAATCCTGTTAAAGATAATTGAATTAGTTCTGTAACTGTTAATACTCCATCAACATAAGTAATTGAATAGTTTGCAAGTCCTGTTCCAACAGCATTGCTAATCAATATAGGATAAGTTCCCACAACTGCAGCTGCTCCTGATCCGGTACTTGTTATTGTAGCGCTAGTTACTTCGTCTGCACCAACCAGACCTGCCGTTGAAAATTCAGTTCCTGTAAATGTGTAGTCAGTTCCTAAAGGCTTTAAGAAACTATTTGCTGTTACAGTTAGTCCTTTCGCTGTAATTGTAAGGTTAGCACCAACGTATGTAATATTGTAGTTGCCTGGCGTTGGAGCGATGTTTAGTGATCCTTGTTGAATTGCATAAGGACCAACATTTTCACCCGCAACACGTGTTAATTCACCTGTCCAAGAGTCGCCACCTGAAAGAGTACCTGTAACTGTATAAGTTAGAGCCGGGTCAGCTTCGCCGTAAACTTTTGTTTTAGCTTCTGCAGTAACTGTTATTGCTCTTACAGTAATTGTTAGGTTTGCACTATTGTAAGTTAATGTATAGTTAGCACCGCCTGGCGTGATTGCTAATGTTCCTTGTTGAATAGCATAACTACCAACATTTTCACCTGCAACCCTAGATAGAGCTCCGGTAAATGAATCGCCACCTGCAAGAGTTCCTGATAGTGTATAAGTTAATGCAGGATCAGCCTCTCCATAAACTTTTGTTTTAGCTTCCGCATTTACAGTAATTGCTCTGGACGTGATAGTAAGGTTTGCTTGATTATAAGTAACAGTATAGTTAGCAATTCCGGGAGTGATGGTAAGAGTTCCTTGTTGAATAGCATAAGGACCAACGTTTTCACCCGCAACTCTTGAAAGAGCTCCAGTAAATGAATCCCCACTTGCAAGAGTTCCAGAAACTGTATAAGTTAAAGCAGGGTCAGTCTCGCCATATACTTTTGTTTTAGCTTCAGCATTAATTGTAATAGGCCTTGCTGTGATGGTAAGGTTAGCTGAATTATAAGTAACAGTATAATTGGCAATTCCTGGAGTTATAGTAAGAGTTCCTTGCTGAATTGCATATGGTCCAATGTTTTCACCTGCAACTCTTGAAAGAGCACCTGTCCATGAGTCTCCGGCAGCCAAGGTGCCTGTTAAAGTATAAGTTAAAGCCGGGTCAGCATTTCCATATACTTTGGTTTTAGCTTCAGCATTAATAGTGATTGGTCTGGCAGTAATTGTAAGGTTTGCACTCACATAAGTGATATTATAATTACCAGGAGTAGGAGTTACATTTACTGTTCCTTGATTAATTGCGTAAGGCCCTATGTTTTCACCGGCAACACGTGTAAGAGCACCTGTCCAAGAGTCACCAGTAACAAGAGATCCTGAAGTAACCTGATAGGTTAAGGCAGGGTCTGTATTACCATACACTTTAGTTTTTGCATCAGCAGTAATTGTAATTGCACGTTGATTTACTGTAACGTTAATAGTTCCGTCAACAGTATTATACAAAGTAGTGTTTGTTGGAGTAAATCTCACTGATGCAACGTATGTTCCGGCATTAGGAACTAATGTTGGATTGATATATGCGAAAGTACCGGTTACAGGAGATCCGCCAAAAGATGCAGCACCACCTGATAGAGTAGCAGTAGATAATTGAGCTCCGTATGTTATAGCAGCGGCTGTTGGCCAAGTGTCAATTGTTGGAGTACCTTTTGCAATTGTTATAGTTCCGGAGGTCGTTCCGGAAATAATGTTTGTGCCTGCAGCACTTGCAATATATCCATCTACAATATTAAATGTATAATCACCGGTAGTTGCCGGAGCATTTACCTGAAATGTCATAATTGTGCCTGAATTGCCTAGATATGCGGCATTTGTAGGTGAGTGGCTCACTACCCTCAAAATATTACCAGCTACAACATTTCCTGAAATTACATGGTTAGTAATTCTTGCAGGAGTTAATGTCAATGAAGCATTAACATAGGTAAATCCTGCAGGTAATGGTATATCAAGCTGATATGCAACAAAAGCATCAGCGTTGTTGATAGCCATTTGAATCTCTACCACACTGCTTGGCAATGCAGTAGTATTGTTAATAACCATAGTGTTTTGTGCCTTAACTGAGCTAAAGCCAAATACCACAAGTAGCATTAACAACATTGACAATTGTAATTTTCTTGTTTTCATTAATATTTGTTTTAAGTTGAGTAATTATTGTTTAATTGAAAGAGCAAATTTATAAAATTCTGAACAAATCGACTATATTAAGCTGATTTGTTCAGAATTATAATGTATTTAATTAATGTTCATTATTTTAGAATAATGATTCTATTTTGTTTTGTAAAAAGAATACTGTTTCTATCTAAACTGCTAGCAGAAGTTTGAATAAAATATACTCCATTAGAAAGACTTCTGGCAGAGTTTAACTCTAAGGTATGTGTGCCTTTAGAATAGAATTGATTGTCAATTTTTTCAACCATGACACCTTTTTCATCGTTAATTCTAAAGGAAACATAGCAATCTTCCGTTAAACTCAACTCTATGCTAAATTTTCCTTTACTTGGGTTTGGATAAACCTTAGTAGAATTATTTAACAAAGCAAACAAATCGTCTGTTAAAGGAGAATTAAGATCGTGAGTGGTAACATCAACTAATTCATGATTAATGTTTGCAGCATGTGCAAAGCTCCAACTTGCATTCTTTAGATCAACATTGTTGATGCTAAACAAGTTAATCAAACCTTCCTCAAAAGGAGTTAGTTCAAGATTGTATAACACACCCCTAATTTTATTATCAATTACATTAATCGCTAATGTAAAATTGTTTACTAAAGAATTAATTTCAGACATAGATACGTCATTACTTTCGAGTTCAAATTGCAATGCAGCAATAGTACCATCGCTTCTAAAACTGATTATTCCATTTTCATCAATATAGATATCAGCGGTTTCAGACTCTATGTCAGAATTTTCATCTTTAGCTCCACCAAGAATAAGATTAACTAAAGCAGTTAGATCGGCCACATTAACACTTCCATCTCCATTGACATCAGCATTTTCCATAATAAATCCACCCGGTGTGCTTCCATTTAAATGGCTAACCATCCAAACAACATCACCAACATTTACAACTCCATCATCATTTACATCTCCCAGAACGCCACCAACATGTTCTATTGAAATATTATCTACAGAAAATGCAGCTCCATCATTTCCCAAATACCTGAACGCAAATTGAACATTACTTTGACCTGCATAAGAAGATAGGTTTATTGTAGCTTCCAACCAAGTCCAGTTCACGTCTGTGGAAATAAACTGCGGATGATCTGTCATTTGCCAAATCTGAGTCCATGCACCTCCATTTAGTCTTACATGTAAAGAAAGTGCGCAATTTGGTTGAACAACTGACCAGTGGTAACTTCCATTAAAATGGAATTTCATTTCAGGATTTTTACCTGTAAAGTTAAATACAGGGGTAATTAGCCATTCATCCTGAGCTGAGGCAACCCAAGAACACCTGTAAAAATGAGATCCGCTAACAGGATTAATTGGAGTAGTTCCAACAGTAAATGTAGTTATCGGAGCCCATGTTGTTGAAGAACTAGATTGTACTGACCAGCAAGCTCCAGATCCACCGTCGAAATTCTCAGCATAAGGGAAAGTTGCAATAGCACCGCATTGTGTTGTTGCATTTGCGGTTACCCCATTAGAATATGTATTCGAACCATCATAAGACCAGGCTTTATAGTAATAAGTTGTGTTTGGGTTTAAGCCAGTGTGATTATGTGTTGTGCCACCTGCCCTGTAAATTACAGTGCCGCCACCTGAAATAGTTTGTCCAACAGAATATGCACCGGTTGGGTTGCCAAAAGTATTTGTGGTGTTAACAGCAATCATTACATTATTATTAGCAGCATTTTTTGTCCATGAAAGGTTTATTTGACTATCTGAAACAGCATTTGCAGCAACAGCAGTTGGATTTAAGACGCCTCCAACTTCTTCTCCAGTAATTGAAATATCATCGATATCCCAGTAATAACCCCATGTTCCTTGATATTTAAACCTGAATTTAACATTTGACTGACCGGCTACAGCAGTAATCACCTGATCAAAAGTGGCTGGATTTGCAGTTGTTGTCCACTGTTGAATTTGAACCCAAGTTGAACCACCATTTATACTATAAGACAAAGTGCCTGATGAACCTGTATAAGATCTGAAGTAATGTTTAAATGTAAGTCTGACATTATTATAGTTAGATAAATTTAATGTAGGTGTAATTAAGTCAGCATTCTGAGTATTACCGCTACCATATCCGTCGCTGTTAAGGTAAGCATAGTTTCCTGTGCTTCCGGTCAAACCATTAGCGTGAGTTCCAAACTGCCAAACTTGTCCGTTTCCTTGATTGTCAACAATCTGCCAGCAATTTGGTAAACTAGTTGATGCATTAAAGTTTTCAGTAAATGGTAATGTTGATACATTACAATCCATAAAAGTGGCTGTAACTGTTTTATTGCCATTCATTAGAAGGTTGGCAGGGTTAGTTGTTCCGGTTAGTCCACCGGACCACCCTGAAAAATTCCATCCTGCATCCGGAACTGCCTGTAATACTGCAGTTGAATTTTCAGCAAGATTCAATGTGCCTGTATATGGAGCTCCATTAACCAGAACGGATCCATTGCCGCTTGTATTTACTGTTAATGTAAATATGTCATAAACAGTAATATAATCTGCTTTAACTCTTTCATAGGTTCCGTTAACAAGAAGGCTTACAGTTTTTAGACCCGGAGTTGTATATGTAACAACGTGAGGGCCTTGTCCTGTTGCTGTTGCAGGGGTTGCTCCGGCTCCAAAATTCCAAGACCATGATGTGAAAGTGCCCCCACCTGATGCGTCGGTAAATGTAACAGTCTGATTTTTTAGAATTTCTGTTGGAGTAGCATTGAAGTTTGCATAAGGACCTGCAGAAGTAACGTCAAGTTCAATGATATAAGGAACTTTATTATAAGCAGTAACAACTAGCTTTACTTTGTCACCAACGTTTAAACCTGAGCTAATAGGAATACTAATATTTCCACCTGAGCAAATTGCTGTTCCTATACGAACACCATCTTTTGTGATAGTACCTCTAGCGCCCGCAACATTGCAAGATACGTCGAAGAATTCAGGGCCAAACATAATCACAGGATTATGACTAATAGTCATGTTTTGAGGGGTATCTGTTCTAACCATCATTGCAGCATCACCAAACAACGTCCAAGTTTTAATTGTTTCCTGAGTACTTGTGTTTGAATATGCATCAGACAACATTAGAATCATTCCGTTAAATGAAAGAGCTCCATAAGTAGTTCTTTTATTTGCAGCAGTTGTATTAGTTGAGTTTGCGTCACCTCCAGGGTTAGATGTGTAGTTATATCCACCTATTAAAAGGTCATTAAAATAATCCTGACCTGTCATTGGGGGTTGCCACGGCTGATTAATTGTTGAACCTAAGAATGCAACAGCACCACCACCCACTCTGTTTAGCCATGCTTCAGCAAAACATTCGCTTGTGTGATTAAATTTCCCAACAAGACAAGCAACTGACCAAATAAAAGGAAGTTTGTTTCCATTGGTTAGAGCATTAACATGTGAATTGCTGTAACTTCCTACACTCCATCCTGTTTCGTAACCATGGTTACAATAATTTAATACGCTTATACCGGCATTTATTCTGCTTGATATTTGTGTAGCAGTTGTGTTTGTTACGCCTGGAACTCCACCGTCGTATTCTTTATATACAGTAGTATAGTTGTATGAAAGCAGCTTGTCGCGAATTCTATCCATATGAACATAATCTGCTTCTCCACCGTGGTGTCCGCCACCTGCTCCTTCATTGCGAGCCATACCTACTGCATTTTTATACCAAGTACCCAAATCTGGAGTTTTTTCGTAATTTATAGCTTTATTAATATGTGTAGTAACATTAGCAGATGCTCTTGCCGCAAAACGTCCAATAATAATATCAGGATATAAGTCAGTACCAACAACACAACCCAACATTGGGTCTTTTGGAGCGGTTGTATTTCCAGATAAATTCTCAGTATCGCACTTAATATTATCCCAACCACCAACTAGCTGAACATAAAGAATGTTTGGGTTGTTGTTGTAAGCTGTTTGAATTGTGGTTTTTACATTTAAACCATTTGTTACTTGTTGAGTATGAACAATATACCCGACTTCCTTTTTCCAAGTTATATAAGGTTGAATAACATCTACGTCTCTGGAAGTGTAAAGAACAAGAATTTCTCCAAATTGTCCTAATTCATTTGCATATCTAGTTTTGTCATAATTGATAAACATTGATTCATAAATTCCATTCATCATTGGGTCAACATATCCCGGAGTAATTGTAAGAGGGTTGGTTGATTTGCTGTAATCTTTAACCACTGATACGGTTAATGAGGTATAAACTCTTAATACATTTTGAACAGCATTATATCTGAATGGGTGTGCGTAAACATTAACACCTCTTACATCCCTTAAAACAAATGGTTCAGTACTGAAAGCAATTTCTGCAGGGTAAAAAGCATCTACCATTGATTCAGGAGAAACAACATAAGGAATGCTCTGAGGATCCTGATCACGATAAATAATGCCTCTTGAAGGAATCATCGGATGGTCTAATTGAATATCAATGTATTCTTCTCCAACAATTCTAACTGAAACGTCATAATCAGAACTTAAAATAACATTTGCATTAATAATTGGAAGCTCAGCATAGCCTGTCAACTCAGTTGTAGCTCCATGCCTAAAGCCAATTTCAGTATACTTAACACCGTTTTTTTCAACAATGTTGAGTTTGTAATCGTCAATAGTGAAAATAATTTTACTTTCATCGCTTCTTTCTTGATTGAATTTGGCACTGTAGGATTTTGTGCTTAAAATGTCCTGAACAGTTTGCCCAAATGATGCAGTAAAAACAAAGGCTATTACCGCAACAATTAGTAGTAATCTTTTTTTCATAATGATTGGTTTTGGTTAATTTGATTTAATAATTGATTTGGTGTGGTTAATGCATTTTTGAGAATATATAATGGGTGTAATAATTTCAGTCATGAAACAAATAGGTAAACTATGATTAAAACTAATCGTCAAATGTAAGAAATATTTTTAAAAATATTCTCTTAATAGAAATGAATTGGGCTTTAATTAAAATGTGCTATTGGTTCTATTGATATTTGCTTTTTAAAGAGATAATCAAGCTTGCATTTTATGTTTTTTTAACTAATTTTTAGATTGCACCTTTAGAAGAGTAAAGATTGCTTATGAATAAAAAAAACACCTGACATGAGTTAATTTTAATTATTTTTATAGTAAAAACTAACAAAAGGAAATTCCAACCGTAACTTTTAACGATAAACCAAATCATTAGCTATGAAAAAGCTTCTATATGGCGTGGTTTTATGCGCTGCACTATCGTTTTTTATCAACAATGCTGATTCTTTAGCTCAAAATAATCTGTCTGTTGATACCTTAAAATACATTATCGACAATGTTGAAAAGTATTGTGAAAAGCCATGTGTTAAAGATACTGTAATCATAAAGGCATATTTGGATTGGGGGGTGTTGGTGCAAAGAAATCATCCGGACTCGGCAATAGCAATTTTCAAAAAATCTCGGGAAATTATTGAAAATCTCTCTAAAACAGAAGATGCCTCTAACGATAAAATTATTCTATTCATTAAAGAATATGATGCTGATTTGCTTGAGAAAATAAGTTTTGTTTACGATGTTAGAGGTGATTATGCAAATGCGATTATGTATAATAAAGAAGCTTATTTGCTAAGGCTTGAATTAGGAAATCCGTTTTTTATTGCTGAAAATGTTTTTTCTTATGCTGCTATTCTTTATAACAAAGGTGATATGAAAGCATCGCTTGAGGAATATAAAAATTGTATTGATTTGTTTAATAAAGCCGATGATAAAGCCGGAATGTCAGATGCGTATAATTCTGCGGGTTTTGTTTCTGAGAACTTGGGTTTATATCAGCAGGCATTCGAATATTATTTCAATTCTTTAAAAATTTCAATAGAAATAAACGATAAAAAAGCGATAGCAAACAGATATAGCAATATTGGAGCTTTATACTATGTGCAGGGAAATATTCCTTTGGCATTAGATTATATTCAAAGAAGCTATAAAATAAATAATGAAATTGGGAATAAAAGAGGTGAAGTATGGTTGCTTAATAATCTTGCATACATCTATTCTGAGAGTGGAAATATTGCAAAAGCATTTGAGTATCATTATAAAAGCATGAATCTGGCAAAGGAAATTGATTTTATGCAAGCAGTTGCAAGATCCTATAATAATCTCGCATATTTATATAAAAATCAAGGGAATACCCCAAAAGCAATGGAATACAATCAGCTTAGCTTAAGCATAAAAGAAGAAATAAATGATATCAGAGGAACGGCGATTTCTCTAAATAATATCGGCCTTATATACAGCGATCAGGGAGACAACATTAAAGCATTGGATTATATTTTGAGAAGTTTGAATGTTTATGATAGAATTGGAGACAAAAAAAGACAGGCCGAAACATTAAATAACATTGGCGGTATATATTCTGAAAATGCAATGAAAGCTTCGGCTTATGCCGGATGGGAGTTTGTAGATTCTATTTTAAATCTTGCATTGTTTTACCATTTAAAAAGTCTTGAAATTAGAAAAGAAATAAATGATGTTAGAGGTATAGCCACTTCTTATCAAAACATTGGATTCGCAAATAATGCAATGGCTTCAAATCTTAAAACAAAATCCGATGATAATAATGCCTTACAGATTGCGAATCTTCTTGATGAATCTCTGAATAATTATAAAAAAAGCCTTGAAATACGACAACAAGTAAATGATAAAAAAGGGTTAGCCGAGTCGAGCTATAGCGTAGGACAGCTTTATTTTCAGATGAACGACACAGTTCAATTTCGAAAATTTGCTTTGGAAAGTTATAAGCTAGCCGGAGAACTTAATTTTCCTCAGATTATTGAAAATGCTTCCTCTTTAATGACAATAAGATCCATTTTAAACAATGACCTTGATTCCGCCGATATTTATGTGAAAAATGTTGTTGATATTAAGAACAATTCTCTCATGTTAAATTTTTCTATTTTGCCTGAAGCCGGAAAAGAAAAGTATTTTCAAAATATTGAGGAAAAGTATATGGATTTCTATTCATATGCTGTTTATAGAAAAACAACAAATCCTTCAATAACAGAAGAGGTTTACAACAATATTTTAAAAACAAAAGGATTGCTTTTAAGGTCATCAACTTCTATGAGAAATGCAATTCTTTCATCAGAAGATTCACTGCTAATTGACAATTATTACAATTGGATACATTTGAAAAAGCAAATCATCAATAAAATTTCCGAAGGTGATGATGTGATGGATCTTGTAGCGTCTGCAGAAGAATTGGAAAAAGAACTTGTGCAAAAATCTCAGATTTTTAATGATTATAACAAACAGCAAAGCATTACTTGGAAAACGATTAAAGAAGGACTAAAACCAAATGAAGCAGCTATTGAGTTTGTTCATTTTAAGTATAAAAACTATGAGAATGGTGATTTCTTAAACTTTACTGATCGTGTTATTTATTGCGCGCTTTTAATTACATCGGAAAGCAAGCATCCTGAAATGATCGCTTTATTTGATGAAATTCAGCTAGAAAAATTATTATCACAAAAAAGTGGCAATAATTTGCAGTATGTTAATGCAGTTTATGGGACTAAAAATGATGTAAACATAGCCTTATACAATCTTATCTGGAAGCCAATTGAATCTTATTTGAACGGAGTAAAATCTGTTTACATCTCCCCTAGCGGTCTTTTACATAAAATTTCCTTTACAGCAATTGCAAAAGACAAGAGTGTTTTTCTTTGCGACTTGTATGATGTTAAAATCCAATCAAGTACTTCAAGATTAATTATTGAAGATAGCTTTGAACTAAATCGTAAAAGCATAACATCTGTTTTTGGTGGGATTAATTATAATAGGAATAATTCTGCAAGTGAAATTTGGAAATATTTGCATGGAACTAAACTGGAAGCAGAAAGTATTGCTAAGTTGTTTTCTAGGAAGAAGTTAATGGCAAATATTTATTCAGGAGATATTCCGACAGAGAAAAAAATTAGAGAAATAGCTCCAACAAGCCATATTCTTCATATTGCAACACATGGGTTTTTCTATCCTGACCCAATCAAGCAATTTGAAGCTTTCGAGTCAAAAATTGAAACCGAAGAAATACTTTTTAGAGGAAGAAGCGCAAGCTCTGCTTATGGAATGTGGTTGTTTGTTAAAAATCCAAATCCTCTAATGAGGTCAGGTTTGATATTTTCAGGCGCTAATCATTACTGGATGGATAATAATGCTGAAATAGATAATGATGGAGTTCTTACTGCAGAAGAAGTAATTAATATTGATCTTAGAAGTGTTCAGCTTGTCGTACTTTCCGCCTGCGAAACCGGGCTGGGAGATGTTAAAGGCAGCGAGGGTGTTTACGGGCTTCAGCGTGCTTTCAAAATGGCCGGAGCTAAATATTTGATAATGAGCTTGTGGCAAGTGCCTGATAAGGAAACAGTTGAGTTTATGGAAATCTTTTACGCCAAACTCCTTGATTATAAAGATGTAAGAAAATCATTCAACGAAACCCAAAGGGAAA
>CAZRNU010000020.1:0-33810 GCA_964601515.1 uncultured Bacteroidales bacterium
AGCCTCCATTATTCCAACAGTGCCTTCCCAAATCTTTATATTATCTGTAATGAATGATTCGTAGATTTTATCCTGATAAAACTTAAGTTCCCTATCCTGAGACTTTAAATTAGAAACTAAGGAAACAAATAAAACCACAATTAAATATCTTAACATAAATCGCATTTTAAAAAGTTTGCAAATATCATCAAAAAAGAATCTTCAAGCAAATAAACATCACATCTCAGATTTTGTTGCATAGCTATCTAAGAAAAAATAGTCTAATTTTGCAAAACTATGGGAAAGCTAAATCTTCAGACAGTAATAGATCCCGATTCCGGTTTTTGTTTTGGAGTTGTAGAAGCAATAAACAAAGCTGAGAATGCGATTGAACAAGGCAACGAGCTTTTTTGTCTTGGGGAAATTGTGCATAATGATGAAGAAGTTAGTCGGCTTTCAAAACGCGGCATGAAAACAATAAACCATCAGGAGCTAAATACCTTGACAGGAAAAACAATATTGTTCAGGGCACACGGGGAGCATCCAAAAAGCTACAAAACAGCTCTCGACAATAGCAATAAAATTATAGATGCTTCTTGCCCAATCATAAAGAAACTACAACAGAAGGTTAAAACATCATATCATAACAATGAGTTTATAATTATTTTTGGCAAGCCCGACCATCCTGAAGTAATTGCATTAAATGGACAGGTAGATGACAAAGCTCTGATTGTTGAGAAGATTGAAGATATAGATTTAGATGCCATTCCAAATAAGATAACAATTTACAGCCAAACAACCCAATCTATTGAAAAGTTCTACGAAATTGTTGATTATCTTAAGAAAGCGAGTAAAGAGATTACTGTAAAAGACACTATCTGCAGAAGAGTTTCAAATCGGCATCCGAGGTTGCAGAAGTTTTGCAGCATGTATTCAAAAGTTGTTTTTGTTGGAGGGAAAAGGTCTTCAAATGCTAAAGTTTTATTTGAAGTATGCAGCAAAGAAAACCCAAAAGCATATTTTATTAGTCGTCCGGAAGAAATAAATCCGGAGTGGTTTTCTGAAGGTGAAACAGTTGGCATATCGGGAGCAACATCTACTCCTCACTGGTTAATGGAAAAGGTTAGTGATTTTATTAAAAACCTATGACTATGAACTTCTCGGTATTTTCAGATGATTTTTACATGGGAGAAGCAATAAAAGAAGCTCACAAAGCTTTAGAAGCTGACGAAGTTCCTGTTGGCGCAATAGTAGTATGCAACAATCAAATAATAGCCAGAGCACATAATCTTACTGAAAAACTAAATGATGTAACTGCACATGCCGAAATACAGGCTATTACTGCAGCATCGGAATATCTTGGAGGAAAATACCTTAAGGATTGTACAATTTACATAACCTTAGAGCCATGTTTAATGTGTGCAGGTGCCTTGCAATGGTCGCAGATTTCAAGAATAGTATTTGCTGCCAATGATGAAAAAAGAGGATATTCATTATACAGCGAAAAAGTGTTTCATCCAAAAACCATTGTTGAAAAAGGATTGCGCAAAGAAGAATGTTCTAACCTTTTAACAGAATATTTTAGGAGCAAAAGGAACTAGGTATATTACCTAACTAAAATCTTTGGTTCAAGCATATCATGAATTGCGTACTTCACTCCTTCCCTTCCTATTCCGCTATCTTT
Source organism: uncultured Bacteroidales bacterium (assembly GCA_964601515.1). Lineage (GTDB taxonomy): Bacteria > Bacteroidota > Bacteroidia > Bacteroidales > UBA7960 > PWND01. The sequence goes on from CAZRNU010000020.1 coordinate 1,664, forward strand.
TACTCCTCCATAAGGCATATGGTCGGTGCGAAATACAGGAACATCGTTATGAATTAATCCACCAACTTCAATTTCATTGAAAGCAAAATCCAGCTCTTTTATATTGTTGGTAAACACACCGGCTTGCAAACCATAACTGGTATTATTAACCTGAACAACCGCATCCTTAAAATCATCATAGGACTGTAAAGTAACTACAGGACCAAATATTTCCATGCATGACACTTTCATATCGGGTTTTACATTAGCAATAACAGTAGGCTCAACATAAGCTCCATTTCTTTTTCCACCGCAAAGCACTTCTGCGCCATCACTAACCGCTTCATTAATCCATTCCTCAACCCTAATCGCATTTGCCTCATCAATCATTGCTGTTATATCCGTGTCTTTCGACAATGGATCACCATATTTTAAAGCTTTTACCATAGGAATGAACTCCATACAAAAAGCATCAAAAACATTTTTATGAACAAATAATCTTTGAGCATGAATACAAACCTGACCTTGATAAGCGAATCCACCAACAACGCATCTTTTAGCAGCATGAGAAATATCTGCAGATTCGGTAATAATTGTACCTGCGTTTCCTCCAAGCTCAAGAACAACCTTTTTCTTACCTGCTCTTGATTTCATTTTCCAACCAACCTCAGAAGAACCTGTAAAAGTGAGCAGTTTAAACACATCACTTGTAACAAGCATGTCGCCTGTTGCTCTATTCATTGGCAATATCGACATACTACCTTTGGGAAAGCCGGATTTATCGACAATTTTTGCAAGCTCCAATGTTGCCAAAGGCGTTGAAGAAGCAGGCTTTAAAACTATTGGGCAACCGGCTGCCAATGCAGGAGCAATTTTATGTGCAGCGAGGTTTAAAGGAAAATTGAAAGGGCTAATTCCCGCGACAGGTCCAATTGGAAAATACTTAATAATTCCTTCACGGCCAATTCCTTCCGGCGACCAATCTAACCTTAAATATTCCATTGGTAATCTTTTCGACTCTTCAGCGGCAACAGTAAATGTTTGAGCAGCCCTGCGAACCTCAGCCAGAGCATATTTCCAGGGCTTAGCGGCCTCCTGAGCAATAAGTGTAGCAAACCGTTCTTCATTAGCCAATATTTCAGATGCAATGAATCCTAAAAACTTGTATCTCTCATAAGCAGAAATACTTTTTAGCTTTTTAAAAGCTTCTACAGCTTTTTCAGAAGCATAGTTCAACACTTCTTCATCAGCCAGATAAGTTTGTGCAAAAGCAATATTATTATATGGGTTTGCTACCAATAAAGAAAGGGGTGTTTCAATAAATTCACCCCCTGCATAAATTTTAAAAACTTCCATCTGAAATCTTTTTACCAGCCGTTATATCTTCTAAACGGTGAGTTATTATAATATCCTTGATTGAAAGGAGAAAAGGGATTGTAGCCTGAGTTAAAATTAATTTCAGCTCCAAATCTTATGTTATCAGTAATTTTATAATCAAGGCCCAACATAATACCTTTAATATCATTATTATTAAACATCATATTAGAGCTCTGAAAAAGCATAGAAGCTTTATTTTGATCATAATATCCGGCACCACTAATAGTTAATCTCGAATTTAAATCAAAAGAACCGGCAACATAAAACAATGAACTGGTAAAACTTCCCTGAGACATTCCATTTCCTGATAATCCGGGATTAAATGACAATCCGGAAAAGGATGTTCCAGCATTAAAATTTGTAACCATTGCACCGGCTGTAATTCTGAGCTTTTTCGAAGGTGTCCATGACAGATTTGGAGCAACCGACTGGCTGAATAAAGAGCCATATTGAGAAAACTGCATAAACGAGCCCCCAACTGTTAAGCCTACTTCAGGCTTTAAAGAAAAGCCCTTTTCTTCATTAGGTTGACTGCCAAATAAAGGTTCTTCATTATTTGCATTTGATATTAAAGCAAATAAAAACAGAGAAACTAGAAAAGTAATTGTTTTCATACCTGTGATTTTTAACAGAACGCAACAAAAACAAACATATTTTAGCTACAAAGTTATGAAAATAATTTTGCTAATTCAATGACTCAAATCGATATTTATTTTGATTAATTTTGCATCGAATTTATAATTAAAAGAGATGAAGCTAAATATGCGACTAAAGAGACCCAGGTTTAAGTATCCTGTATTAACCACTTTAAAAACATATACAATTATTACTATTGGATTGTTTATTAATGCACTTGCCTGGAACGCCTTTCTAATTCCTTCTGAAATAGTTGGTGGAGGTATAACAGGAGTGTCGGCACTAGTGTTTTACGCCACCAATAATGGCATTCCAATTGGAATTACATTTCTTGTCATCAATGCATTTTTGCTTTTAATTAGCATAAAAAGTCTGGGCTTACGATTTGGGATTAAAACAATTTATGCAATTATTGTTTTAGCTTTCTTCTTCACCTTACTTTCAAAATATTTCACCGAACCAATTGTTTCAGAAAGATTTATGTCGGCCATTATTGGCGGTATTCTTGCCGGCGTGAGTATTGGAATTGTTTTTACTCAAGGCGGCAGTACCGGGGGTACAGATATCATTGCAATGATAATAAACAAATACAGAAACATATCACCCGGAAGAGTTATTCTCTTGCTGGATGTTGTTATTATAACATCATCATATCTTGTGTTTCAAAGTATAGAAACAATAGTTTATGGATATGTTACAATGGCTGTTACTTCATACTCAATAGACATGCTTCTAATGGGGCACAGACAAAGTGTTCAGCTTTTTATTTTCTCACGCAAGCATGAAGAAATTGCACAAAGAATTGCAAATGATATTGGTCGTGGAGTTACTTTACTTAAATCTAAAGGATGGTATTCAAAAGAAGAAAGTTGTTTGTTAATGGTTGTTGTTAGAAGACATGAAACTTCAGATGTTTATAAAACAATTAAAGAAATAGATCCTGAAGCATTTATTTCCGTATCAAACGTAATGGGTGTTTATGGAAAAGGATTTGACCCCATAAAGCATTAAGCTATTCTTTTGTCCAGATTCTCGTATTAAGATTTAGCTCTTCAACAATGCTTACAGCCAGTTGAATATCTTCAAAATAGTTTTTTACAATTTCAAATCTGGTGAGTTTTTTAAAATAAGATGGCTCAAAAAGATTTTTAGAATAACTTATTGCCACATATAAAAACGAGTTAACAAAAGACAAGTAAATAGTATTTTTATGCTTTTGCTTAAACTCTGTAATTCTTTTCATTAATGATGTTGACAATACATATCTGGCCTCTATCTGGTCTTCGCCGTAAACAACAAAGTATTTATTAAAGTCAGGGTCTTCGAGACTTACAAACTTCTCATGCCTTCCGGGGCTCATTTTATTAAAAAACCTTGCTATACCACCTTTTCCAAGTAAATTTGGCATAACAACTGTGCTTGTTGTAAAATGTTTATTAAAGTCTGCAATAAAGAATAAGCCTTTGAATATTTTGTGATATGAAGTTTTTGTTCTTCCCTTGCTATCGGTGGTGGTTTGTTTATACTCAGCATGAACTTCAGAAAACCAGATATTTGTTTTATCAATTTTTCCCTCAACCATATCGTCGCCTTTATACCTGTCAACTCTTCTTGTGAAAATTCTGGATCTCTGAAATGTGTCGAGTCCGATGAAATTTTTAGAATTATAATTTAGATCCGGACTAATAAACTTTATAACTGCTTGAATAACTTTCTCCTTGAAATCAGAATAAAAAGTTTTATCTCTTCCTTTCACAAAATAAAAAACAATTGCTGTTATAATGGAAGAAATAATCCCTACACTTAAAGCAATAACAAAGTTTTTACCTCCTGTGAAAATTGTATACGTTATTATAAACGACAGGATTATTCCAACTACGGCAATTGTGTAAGCTAAAACAGCGAACTTGAGAATTCTTTTACGTCTCTCTTCTAAAGCAGAAAGATCGTCGAACATATTGTTGTTAAAAAAATTCTCAAATTCGTGAATTGTTTTCATTATACATTATTAGCTATTAAACAACGCTTTTACGTCAACATTTTGTCTTTCTCTTTCAGAGATTTCAAAAAGAGTTTTCGCTTTAAATCCAAACATCATAGCAAACACGTTTGAAGGGAACATCTGAACAGCATTGTTATAATCAGTTACGGCAGCGTTATACGCTCTACGAGCTGCTGAAAGCTGCTCTTCAACCTCATTAAGCGACCCCTGAAGCTGCAAGAAGTTTTGGTTTGCTTTTAATTCAGGATAGTTTTCCACAGCAATCATAATATTACCCATCGCTCTGCCCAGCTTATTATTAAGCTCCACTTTTTCATTATCGCTAAGATTTCCTGAAATTGCTTTAGCTCTAAGTTCTGTGATTTCAGTAAGAGTGCCTCTCTCGTGCTCCATATATTTCTGGACAGTAGCAACAAGGTTTGGAATAAGATCGTAACGTTTTTTCGCCATTGTATCAATAGTGGCAAATGCTTTATCGGCATCATTACGCAATCTAACAAGTCTGTTATAACCTGTTATTAGAAAAAGCAGGAAAATACCTGCAACAATTAATAGAATTACCCAAGTTTCCATATCTGTATAGTTTTTATTTGCAAAGTAAATAAAATATTCGTTAGTATTTCAACTAACCCCATTCATTATCTAATAAATTCATTATCGCATTGGCAATTTCATCATAAAAAATTTAGCCATATAAGGCATATAAGGAAATATAAGTATTTACAACTCTTATCTGCGATAATCTGCGCAATCAGCGGGAGATTCTTTGCCCGCAGATATCGCTGATTTACACACAATTGAAACAAATCCACAAATTAGAACTTTCCCTATTTCCCTATTTCCCTATCAACGAATTGGCACATTGGCACATTTGCATATTATAACATTGGCAATTTCATCATATAAAATTTAACCATATAAGGCATATAAGGAAAAATATGTATTTACAACTTTTATCTGCGATTATCTGCGCAATCAGCGGGAGTTTCTTTGCCCGCAGATAAAGCTGATTTAAGTATAATTGAAACAGTTTCCACACATTAGCACATTCCCTATTTCCCTATTAACGAATTATCACATTGGCACATTGGCACATTATCACATTTGCACATTTGCTCATTACCCTCAAACTTCAATATGTATATATATTTATCAATTACATCTAATTTTTTTTCTTGCATATATTGCATTTTTTTTTTTTTACATTTTTTAATATTTTTAGAGCAGACTAAATAACCCAACTTAAAACCCAAAAAAGATGAAAACAAAACAATACCTTTTAATCGCATTTGCAGCATTATTGCTGTTTTTCCAAGGCAGTTGCGAAAAAGATAATAAATGCCCAAATTATGAGCTACCCCCCGCCACGCAAACAGGGGCTAACACCATTGGGTGTAAAGTAAATGGGCAGGTATGTATCCCAAAAATTGCGGGATTATTCTCGCTAAAAACCAAAAGACTATGCTACAATGAAGAAAATGGAGAACTGAACTTATATTTCTATTTCATTGCTAACGATAAGGACATAGAGTGTAATTATCCTCGAATGAGCATCAATTTATCAGCTGACAGTATTAGTAACGAGGGTGTTTATAACATATTTTCTTCTGTCGTTGAAATCGACTACTCTGATGGCGGAGGTGGTAGTGCATTGCATCACTACTCTGCAACTGGTTATACAGGCCAATTATTTATTTCAAAACTTGATAAAACAAGTCGTATAATTTCTGGAACTTTTGACTATGAAGCAATACGGTGGATTATCAGCGATGAATATGACTTTAATCAAATAGCACAAGTTACAGAAGGTCGCTTCGACTTTACCTATAACGAGGACGGCTCATGCGTAGAGGGGTATTCAAACTAAATCATTTAAGAAATTCAAAAATCAAGTAAAATGAAAAAAATATTAGCAGTATTATTAACAACTGTACTATTCTATACAGCAAATGCCCACCAGGGCAACAACAATGTTGCGCACAAGCATAGGGAATAAGTTGACTCGCTACTTGCCACAGTAGCAATAGGAAGAAACGACATTGCCACAGGCATTCTATACGATAGAGCGGTAACCATTGCCTCCCTGCAGGGTTTTCAACAATCCCACAGGATTTCAAAGGGGTACTTTATGCAATCGGCTTTGGAGCTAAGAAATGCCTCTTATGACACCTTGCTTCTACCCTCAACCGAGAACTTACGAAGTATTGCCGAGCATTACGAGTACCGCCGTAATCAAATTCCAATGGGTATTCTGTATAGCACTTTTACCCATATTGATACAATTGCCGTTGAGAAAGGCTATATAATAATTGACGGGCAGGGTAATCCCCGTCCTACCGAAAGATTAAAGCGTGAGGGATTACAGGAAAAGGATGTGCTTATGACATCTTTACTCGCTGACAAACGCGAAGTTTCACAGCAGGTAAGTTTTGTGCTACCAAAGGAACTTATTATTGGGAATAGAGCCAACAGAATATCTCATATTGAGGTAGATTTTGGCGATGGGCAGGGTTTCAGAACTGCACATATTGGAATTCCATTAGATGTAAATTACGAAACATCAGGAGAAAAGGTTATTACTTTTAAAGTTACTACTGAAATTGGAAATACTTTTCAAAGCAATTCATTTATTGTAATAAGAAGTGATGAAGGGTGGGGAGATTTTGAGAATAATGTTATATTTCAGGACACTATCTACGCCGATATTCCTTTTGCAGGTAGCAACGGTAACTTTCAGGGTATGGGTTTGGTAACATACTTGTTTAATGATGCCGATATGAAATTGCGTAAGCCAGTACTAATTGTGGATGGCTTTGACCCCGGAAATCAAAATAACTCACGGAAAATATTTAATCAATACCTCATGCTGATTATAAATTTGCCAACGCCCTCCACGCCGCAGGCTACGACTTGGTGATACTGGATTTTCCTAAGGCGGCGAACAGAAATGTTGTTGATTGGCGATGTATAATGTGGGGTGATGGTATTGGAAATTATGACGGGAAGCCAATTTATGGAGGAGTATGTATAGATTCTATTGCAGAGTTTAAAGTAATCGATGCCGGAGCCGATTATATACAGCGAAACGCATTTGTGACAGCCAAAGTAATTGATACTCTAAACACTATGCTACAGCAGAACGGCAGCAGCGATTCGCTAGTGGTTATAGGTCCCAGCATGGGCGGACTAATCACACGATACGCATTAACTTTCATGGAACATAACAACATAAACCATAACACAAGACTATGGGTTTCGTTTGATTCGCCGCACAATGGGGCAAATATTCCAATAGGTCTTCAATATGCAATTAGTATTTTTTCGAATTATATTTCAGATGCATTATTCCTAAGAAATGAAGTACTTAATAACCCCTCGGCAAAACAGATGCTTGTACACCATTATTTATCAAATTCTGAAAGTCCGTCTGGTGCCCCTATATATAATTCTAACTGGCAAAACACCCTAACAAACATAGGATTCCCCCAACAACCCAGAAGAATATCAATTTCAAATGGCAGCATAAATGGAACTTTTATTGGCACTTCCGGCACTGAAGCATTATCAATTAGTGGCGGTTCTTCATTCATAGCAGGATATTTTAAAATATTTTCAACACCTAGCTTTAATAATAGGAGAAAAGTTTTAGATGCTAGTATCTCATTGTTTTTTTAACACAATAAGTGCAATTTCTGTCGAAAAGTATGCATTTGGATTAAATGGCAGTTACAGCATCGATAATTCACCCGGCGGATATTTAGAAACTTTTAAAAGAATTTCTCAACTAGAGCCAAATATAAAATGGAATCTTGGTCTTGAAAATCACAATTTCATCCCCACCAAAAGCGCCTTAGCATTTTCCGGAAGTAATCAGAATTTAGCAGAAAACATAAGCACACGTAATCTTGTTGCTACCGGCGAAACACATTTTCATAGTTACTGGGGTCCAATTAATAAAAATATGGAACATATCTCTTTTGATGCAAACCTAATGTGTTGGATTTTGAATGAAATAAATGGCATAAAAATGCCTCCGCCTGTTCAATATTCAGTATCCAATCCAGATGTTGTTTGTAATAACAATACTGCTACTTTTACTTTAAACACTTTGCCGGAAGGTGCCACTGTGTCATGGAGTCATAACTCATCATTTTTCTTTAGTAATCCTACCGGCCAGGGAACACGAAATTACGTAGTTAGAGCAAGGTCTAATGTTAGAGGAGAGGCATGGGTTAGAGCAACTATTAGCACACCTTGCGGAAACACAACTATTGAAAGAAAAATTTGGGTTGGACCTCCAAATCCTCCAACAGGCATAACCTTTAAACCTACTCCATGCGCTTGTATTGGATACGCAGTTGATGCTACTGCTATCTCTAATAATACATCTTTGGCTCAAGGTAATTACAATTGGACAATTAATCCATATCACAATTATCATGTAATGAATAGCGATGGTTCAAAAATAAGATTTGCTATAAATAGTCAACAGGCACATAATATTGGGTTCTCTGTAAATGCTTCCAACAGTTGCGGTACGTCACCCAATTATAATTATACTCTTTCGGTAAACACATGTGATTGCTCACACAATCCGGGAGAAAATACAGGTCATTTAGATGTAAATCCAAATCCAACAAGATATTCATTAAATGTATCTGAAAAAGAGCCTACAAATTCCAATATCCCTTGGGTATTACGAATTATGGGTCAGAATGGGGTTGTTTACATAGTAGTTACTTCTCAATTACCTGAAACCATAGATGTTTCAAACCTGCAGCCCGGCATATACATACTACATGCACGCAGAGGCAGCTATACCGAACAACATCAGATAATTATAAATTAATCTCCCATCAGCACAATCTGCGGGAGTTTCTTTGCCCGCAGATATCGCTGATTTACGCAGAATTGAAACAAATCCACAAATTAGAACTTTCCCTATTTCCCTATTTCCCTATTTCCCTATCAACGAATTGGCACATTGGCACATTCCCTATTTCCCTATTTCCCTATTTCCCTATTTCCTTACTCCCCAATTAACACTTTATATTCAAAAAATAAGAGTACACTAAAAATAAAAAAACGTAAATTTGTAGCTTAATGACAAACTTAGAACAAAAAGACAATTTGTATGTTCTAATGTTGCAACGGAATAAAAAATTTAAAAATCGGGAAAATGGGAAATATTTTAGGGCATTTGGAGCCAAAAAGAGTTTGGGAAATTTTTGAAGAAATTTTAGCAATTCCTCGTCCTTCTAAAAAAGAAGATAAGATTATAGGTTATCTTAAAAACTTTTCTGTGGGCAATAATCTGGATTTTAAGCAAGACAGAGCAGGTAATGTTATAATAAGCAAGAAAGCTACACAAGGATTTGAAAATAGGCAAACTGTCATATTGCAAAGTCATCTTGATATGGTTTGTGAAAAAGACTCCGACTTAAAACATGATTTTGACAAGGACCCTATAATTCCAAGAATTGATAATGGCTGGGTGAGAGGCACCGGCACCACTTTAGGAGCTGACGACGGTATTGGCATAGCAGTGCAGTTGGCAATTCTAGAGTCAAACAGTATTCAGCACGGACCTATTGAATGTCTTTTCACTATTGATGAGGAAACAGGACTAACAGGAGCGTTCGCTTTGGAAAAAGATTTTCTTACCGGCAAAATATTATTAAACCTCGATTCTGAGGATGATGGAGAATTGTTTATTGGTTGTGCCGGCGGGCATGATACTTTGGCAACATTTCCTTTTGAAAAGGTAAAACCTGAAATTGACCATGACGCATTTTTATTAAGAGTTGGTGGCTTGCAAGGTGGGCATTCAGGTGATGATATAAATAAAGGCAGAGGAAATGCTGTAAAAGTAATAAACAGGCTTTTGTGGAATTTCGACAAAATGTTTGAGATGCGCCTGTCACAAATTGACGCAGGAAATTTACGAAATGCAATTGCACGTGAAGCATTTGCGACCATTACAATTCCCAAAAGACACACAGGTTCATTTAATGAGCATTTTAACCAACTAGTGAATCTAATTAAGTTGGAACAAAAAACTAATGAACCGAATTTATTCATTACCTCTGAGTCGGTTGCAATGCCGGATCATTTAATTAGCAAGAGCATACAAACAAAACTACTGGACTCACTTTATGCTTGTCCGCATGGCGTTATCGCAATGTCGCCTGATATGCCGGGATTAGTTGAAACATCAACCAATTTGGCTTCTGTTAAAACTGCCGGAAATGAAATTATAATCGCGACAAGTCAGAGAAGCAGTTTAGAATCAGCCAAAAAAGACATAACTAATATGGTTGCATGTGTATTTAACCTTGCAGGAGCCAGAGTTAAACACGGAGACGGATACCCGGGATGGAAGCCGGATGTTAACTCAAAAATATTAAGCATTACAAAGGAATCATACAAAAAACTATTTAATGAAGATCCAAAGGTTTTGGCAATACACGCCGGACTTGAATGCGGATTAATCGGGGAAAAATATCCGGGTATGGACATGATTTCATTTGGTCCTACTATCAAAGGAGCTCATTCACCAACCGAAGGATTGAAGATAGACACCGTAGAAAGATTTTGGATGCTAACACTTGAGGTACTAAAAAATATCCCAACGCAATCTTAATCATCGAGTTTTAAAACGGCCATAAATGCAGATTGTGGAACTTCTACGTTGCCAACAATACGCATGCGTTTTTTACCTTTTTTCTGTTTCTCTAGCAGTTTTCTTTTACGAGAGATGTCGCCACCATAACATTTTGCGGTAACATCTTTACGCAAAGCTTTTACTGTTTCCCTAGCGATAATTTTCGAACCTATTCCGGCTTGGATAGCTATATCAAATTGCTGCCTTGGGATAAGTTGACGAAGTTTTTCGCAAATTTTCTTTCCAAGTTCGTATGAGTTTTTTCTGTGTATAAGTGCAGACAATGCATCAACGTGATCTCCATTAAGCATTATATCAAGTTTAATCAAATCAGACTCTTTATAACCAATTGGATGATAATCGAAAGATGCGTAACCTCTTGAGATTGTTTTAAGCTTATCGTAGAAATCAAAAACAATTTCTGCCAGTGGCATTTCAAATGTAAGCTCAACCCTGTCGGTTGTTAAATAAACCTGATTTTTAATTATACCCCTTTTTTCCATACAAAGCGACATAATCGGACCAATAAATTCAGATTTTGTGATTATTTGAGCTGTAATATATGGTTCTTCGATATAATCCAACACATTTGGCCCGGGAAGGTCACTCGGGTTATTTACAATTTTGAGTTCTTGTTTTGTAGTATATGCTTTATATGAAACGTTAGGAATTGTAGTAATAACAGTCATATCAAACTCCCTTTCCAATCTTTCCTGCACTATTTCCATGTGTAGCATTCCTAAAAATCCGCAACGAAATCCAAAACCAAGAGCAGCACTGCTTTCGGGCTCGAAAGTAAGAGAAGCATCATTAAGCTGCAGTTTTTCCATAGCAGTTCTTAAATCCTCAAATTCATCATTATCAACAGGATAAATACCTGCAAACACCATCGGCTTAACATTCTCGAAACCTTGAATCATTTCAGTTTCCGGACGAGCAACATGAGTAATGGTATCTCCAACTTTTACTTCTCTCGCATCTTTTATTCCGGAAATAATATAACCAACATCTCCGGCAGATATTTTATCTTTTTGAACTTGATTCATTTTAAGGACACCTACTTCGTCAGCATGATAATCATGCTTTGTGGCCATAAACTTAACATGATCGCCTTTCTTTATTTCACCATTAAGAATTCTGAAATAAGCTATTACACCTCTAAAAGAATTAAAAACAGAATCAAATATTAAAGCCTGTAGTGGAGCATTTGGATCTCCCGTTGGAGCCGGAATTCGTTTTACAATAGCCTCAAGAATTTTATCAACACCAAAACCGGTTTTTCCACTGGCTGGTATTATGTCTTCAGCGTCACAGCCAATAAGGTCAACGATCTGATCTGTAACTTCTTCAGGCATAGCGCTATCTAAGTCCATCTTGTTTAAAACCGGAATAATAACAAGGTCGTGTTCCAGAGCAAGGTATAAATTCGAAATAGTTTGTGCCTCAATTCCCTGAGAAGCATCTACAACAAGTAAAGCACCTTCGCAAGCAGCAATAGACCTTGACACTTCATAGCTAAAATCAACGTGACCGGGAGTGTCTATCAAATTCAGCTTGTACTGGACTCCGTCTTGTTCATAATCCATCTGGATGGCGTGACTTTTTATTGTGATACCTCTTTCTCTCTCAAGATCCATATTATCAAGCAACTGATCCTGAAAATCTCTGTCGCTTATGGTGTTGGTAGTCTGTAAAAGTCTGTCGGCCAAAGTACTTTTACCATGGTCGATATGTGCGATAATACAAAAATTTCTGATGTGCTTCACTAATATTTATTTTATAAATGTATAATCAATTTAAAAAAGATTTGTCAAAATGCCTACTATAGCTTAAATACAGAGTTATCTAACACCTGCAATTTTCAGCGTGCAAAGATACTGATTTTAGTTGTAATTATCTTTATTCATAGATGATTATGAATAAAATTTCAGGACAACCAAGAAATTACTAATTTTGTTTGTTTAACAGTCAAAATAAAACTGTTGAATTTGCGTAATTAAATATATCAAAACAGACATTTACACATGACATTTTTAAAAAGAATTAGCCCTCTAATAATATTTTTCTTTCTTTTTACAGAAATATCAGCCCAGATTACTTATCCGATTAATGGAGATTATGGAGGTATGCCGGTAGAAGCATGCTCAGGTTATTTTGTTGATAGCGGGTTGGATACACTTACAAATTATCAGGCAGGGGAAAATTTCACTATTGCATTTTGCTCAAGCGACCTAGATTCTGAATTAATCAAACTTTATTTTAATTTCTTCAATTTAGCAGAAGGCGACATTCTGTATATATATGATGGTGATTCTGATGCTGCGCCTTTATTAATTGCAGCTCAAGGTAACGAGCTTCAGGGCAAAGAAATTTGGTTTTCCGGAGATTGTGCTTATTTTAATTTTGTTTCTGACATAGATTCACCCGGGGCTTTGGGCTGGTTTGCTACAATTTCATGTTATACTTTTTGCGAAGGGCTATGGGTCGAAGCCGGCACCTCAACAGGAAGTTTTAACTATTGCCCATACGACGCAGGAGTTTCTTTTATTGCTGACGCCGGTTATTACGCTGAGAATGCAGTTTTCAACCCTAACAATTTCGCTTTTTCATGGAACTTTCAAGGAGATATCAAAACCGGAATAAATGTTTTTCATTCGTATGATGAGCCCGGTGCATATCCCTTCACATTATCAGTCGAGGACACTTCAAATAATTGCTTATCAGACATTACAAGCGTTATCAAAATAGGTACTTTTCCGACTTTTTCAGGCACTTTAGTTACTCCCGACACTATATGTGCAAAAAGTCAGGCAGTGCTTGTTGGAGATGCCCAAGCCACAACATGGACAGGCTTTCAAACTTCTATTGAAGGCACCTTCCCGATTCCTGACGGCACAGGAGCTTCTTTTTCCTCAACACTCAATTTCGATGTGTTTGATGATTTTGCGAGCATAAACGAAATAGATGATTTTGATAAAGTTTGTTTAAATATTGAACACGTAAATTACGGACAATTAAAAATTGAATTAGAATGTCCAAATGGAAGTGTAGTTGTTCTTACTGATTATTCACCCGGAGGAGCTAATTTAGGAGAGCCGGTAGTGTGGGACATAACAACTCCAGGTAAAGGATATGACTATTGCTTTAGTCCTTCAGCACCGTACGGGACCATGAGTATTACATCACCCCAGTTTCACGAATATACAGATAATGCCGGGAATTTCTATTTCAACGCCGCTTTTCTTCCTTCTGGCACTTACACCCCAGAAGAGTCGCTCGAAACTTTTGTCGGGTGCTCTTTAAATGGTGATTGGACATTATCGGTTACAGATAATGCTTCAGGCGATAATGGGTTTATTTTTGGGTGGACTCTTTTATTCGCAGAAAATCTTTATCCTGACTCACTAATATTTACTCCTCATATTGTTGAACAACAATGGTATGAAGAAGGAAATCCACTTTCAGGAAATCCTAGTAGTGTGCTTAAAGAAGAATCAGGAGAGTATGAATTTGTATTTGAAATTACAGATGATTTTGGCTGTAAATACGACACTTTGGTTGTTCTTGAAGTGTTAAGGCTGCCAAAAGCTGAAATAATATCTGAGCTAGAATTACCAATATGTGAAGGAGATTCAACATTATTGTCAGTTGTTGCCGACGACGACAACCCATATAATTGGATATATCAATGGGAAAAGAATAGCATAATTCTACCTGAAAGCATTTACGATACTTTATGGGCTAAAGAGCCTGCCAATTATGCTGTATTAGTAACTGACACTATGACTACATGTGTTGACTATTTCGACATTGAAGTTAATGAACAAAATTGCGACCTTAATATTCCAAATGTTTTTACTCCAAACGGAGATGGGATGAACGATTTATTTGAAATTGAAAACATGGAACATTATCCGGGAAGTCAGATGGTTATTTACAATCGCAACGGCAAAAAAGTATTCGAGCATCACGACTACGATGGAAACTGGTGGGATGGCAGAGGGGCGCCTGAGGGAACTTATTTTTATGTGCTTACCTACACCAGATTAGGAACAAAAAAACAGATACATGGTGTTATTACTATACTTAGATAATTGACAAACAACACCTTAAGAAAACATGCAACACTCGGAAATCAAAGCTATTTATAATAACATCTGCATTCAACTTCACAATCGTAAAGTTGTAAATGCTTGTAATTTATTAAGACAATTAGTTAAGGAAAGTCAACAAGAGTATTTAAACGACACTATTGACACTCACCTCTCAACATACAAAAACATTCTAAAACACTCGTTCTCCGGCGTTAAAGATCCACAAAGGGATATGGTATTTCATTATCTAGTTCGCGATTTACTTGAGTTGGCAGATCTTTTACAGGAGATTATTCTTTCCGAAAAATCTGTTACAAATTCATACGCTTTAAAAAAAGACTATAACAAAAGACGGCCAAGAGAAAAAAGTGATATCCATTTCATACTTGAAAATCTGACATTCGACTCACAGCTTACTAGCATTCTTAAGGAAATAAAAGTAGGTAGCTCTGAAATTCACAAAAACAGGCAAAATGCTCTTGAGGAACTTTTTAATTTTATTTGGTTTTCTGACAAGCTTACTGATATTGAAATAGAATTTTTGGAAACAGTTTGCGACTCGAGAGAATTGCCATGGCACGACAAATGCTTAGCAGTAAGTGCGCTCACATTAAGTATAATGAGGTTATTCGATATAAATAAGCTAATTATTCTTTTTCGATTTGTAGAACAACGAGAGGAAAATGTTTGGGAGAGAGCACTTACCGGAATTATTTTTTCTTTATTAAAATTTAACGACAGGTTTTACCTCTACCCCATATTACGTGAAAAGACCATTGAACTTAGAGAATTCCCTGATATAGAAAAACATATTGAAGCTATACTAATCCAATTTACTAAAGCCAAGGAAACAGAGAAGGTAACTGATAAATGGGAAAAAGACATTTTGCCTGAAATGATGAAAATGAGAGGTAAGATAGAAGAAAAGCTTGACCTTGATAATATTATCAGTGAAGAGACAGGAGAAGAAACAAATCCGGACTGGGAAACTGTTTTCGAAGATCAGCCGGGATTACTTGACAAACTAGCTGAGTTTACCCAAATGCAGATGGAAGGAATGGATGTTTTTATGGGCACATTTGCTCAACTTAAACACTTTCCGTTTTTCCTTAAACCATGCAACTGGTTTTTGCCATTTTATTCACAAAATGAAAATATTTCCGGTCTGATAATAGATCCTGATAATAATATTGACTTAAGCCCGCTTATTGAAAAGCTGGAAAGCACATTTTTTTTATGCAACAGCGACAAATACTCATTCTGTTTAAACCTTGCAATGATTCCTGCACAGCAGAAATCTATGATGATGAATATGATGCAAGGTGAGCTTAAAAAAATATCAGAAATAGAAAATGATGAAAACATTTTAAATGAACTTGCAAAATCAAAGAATATTTATTCGCAATATTTTCAAGATTTATACAGATTTTACAAGCTTCATCCATGGAAAAAGGAATTTGAAGACATTTTTAATCCGGCGCTGGATATATTCGCCTCAGATTTTTTAAAAGCATTGATAACAGATAAAATTGTTATACGTAATATAGCGGAACTATTTCTTGAAAAGAAATTTTTTCATGATGCTTTAAAAGTCTTTTTATCTATTTATGATGAAGACAAACAAAACACAGAGCTTTTTGAAAAGATTGCATTTTGTTATGAAAAAACAAATGACTTTAAAAATGCATTAGATTTTTATAAAAAAGCTGAAATAATCCAAACATCCAGCACTTGGATAACAAGGAAAATAGCCTTTTGTTACAAATACCTTGGCAAATGGGAAAATGCTTTAGAATATTATAAAGCTTTAGAAAAAGATGCCCCTGAAGATCTACAACTACAATCAAATATTGGCCAATGCCTTATTCATACTGAGCAATTTGAAGAGGCCTTAAAGTATTATTTCAAAGTAGAAGTTCTTGCACCTGAAAATGAAAAAATCAGAAGACCTCTTGCTTGGTGTTCATTTTTATTGGGCAAATTTGACACAGCTGAAAGATATCTGGTAAGTTTGTTGGAAAACCACCCTGATAACAAATATGATTTAATGAACTTAGGCCATGTTTACTGGCTTACAAACCAGCATCAAAAAGCATTAGCACAATATATTCAAAGCTTGAAAAATTGGAAATCATATAAAGAGTTTGAGGCCTCTTTTAATGAAGACCGCAAGCATCTGGTTAATTTAGGCATTCCCGAAAATGATATAGACCTGATGCTAGACTACATTCGTATTGAAAACGCTGAAAACTAAATTTTTTCAACTTCACGCAGCGTTTTATTCTTTTCTATCGTCTTATAGTTAAATACCAAAAACCTGGGGCAAAAGTTCCTTGCTTATTTTTCTTGTTTTAATACCCGGCTTATAGTTCTTTATTTATCCCGCTTTTTGCCCCGGTTTTTTAACTAATTGACAATGATTTAATTATGAAGCTTAGAAATATAATATTTGCTTTTTTTGCAACTGCTACCTACATAATAACCCTGGCAAGTTTTCTTAAAATCTCTTCTATGAATATTGCCGTGGGCACTCTGTCTATTGTTACATTATTTATTGTTTGCCTCTTATCAGGCAAAGTTTTAATTAAAAGTACTGTTCCTGCTCTAAGAAAATTTTCTCCTTTTTTTTACACTCTTTCTCTTATTGTCGGAATTGTTTTTGTTTCGGGGTTTACAGTAATGGCCGCTCAAAACTTTATCAGCCTTAAAAGGGCAGAAAAGTTAATAGACAACATTAACCAATATAAATATATGAGCGGCCATTTCCCAAATTCTTTAGAAGAACTAACTCCAGAGTTCTACGCTGAAATACCAAAAGCTTCAAAAGGGCTTACGGGAAGCGAGTTTTATTATATAGCAGAAAACAATAACAAACCGGCATCTGACAAAAGTCTGTTTGAAAATGCAACTATTAATTACAAATTGATTTACAAGTCAACCTTTGGCGTTGAATACAGATATATCAGCAAGCTTCAGAGATGGGAATCATCTAGTGAATATGATATTGACAAAATCAAATCCGTTGAATTAAACGAACCTGTTTCAGGGTTTTTTCTTTCCTCCAGGTTATCAAAAAAAAACAATAACCAATAAGATTAGATAAAATGGGAAGGTTTAAAAAATCTATATTCGCAGGAATTATAGCCTCTATTCTTATCTTGATATTTTCTTGTGATAAGGGCGAGAACCTTTCTCCATTACCTGAAGAATTTGCTTTTTCATTATCAGAAAAATTTCATGCGGATTCATCTCAGATAGTTCTAAAGATAAGCAGCCTTGAAGAATATCCGTGCTCAAATTTTGAAATTGTATACAGCCTCAACCAAGCAAACAACAAAAGCATTGTTGAATTTTTAGGCATCACAAATCATGGGTTCTGCATGACTGCAAATGGCACTGCCAAAGCTACAATTGACTTATGCAATGGCAGTCAGGTTAAACAATATCTTTTTGACTTTCAAACTAATGATGATTTGGATGCAGTCAACTTTAATGTTTTTGAAGAATATGTTGAAATGACCATAGCTAGTTCTTCAGGAAGAATTAGCCTGCTTCACGAAAAGCTATTAAGGTTGCATCGTAATACTTTTTGGGGCTATACAGCGAAAAAAAACGAAAATGTTTCAGATCAAATTCATGATCAGCTTTTAGATAACATTATTGGGCTGGGGGCTGAAACCCTCGAGCTTGCTGATGGTTATTATGGGTTTTTCACAGTAGAAGATGGAATAATTATTTTCTCGAATGACAAATCTGTTGATATAGAAAATATTACACCTATGGTGTTTTTATATAATGGTTCTTTGAATGACATATGTGAAATTGCAGGTGATTTTAATGGAGATCTCACAATCTTTATAAGAAATACACTTGGAGACAAATGTGAACTTGAGTAAATCAAGCAGGCTTGTTGAAAATTAATTACCTTATTATAACATAGTTATAAAAGAGTTTTGCTAAATTTGTAGTTAGCAATGTTATATTGTGTTAGAATCGGGTGAAAAATCTTAAGCAAATAGTTGAAGGCTGCCTAAAGAACAACAGGGCAGACCAATATGGGTTATACTCACATTTCTCTTCGAAAATGTATGGGGTATGCTTACGTTATGCCCAAAGTTATGATGAAGCACAAGATTTATTGCAGGAAGGATTCATTAAAGTATTTGCAAATCTAAAAAGTTATAGAGGTGATGGAGACCTTGAAGGTTGGATAAGAAGGATAATGATTAATTCAGCAATTGAGAAGTACAGGCAGAAAGTTAAGGAGATGACTGTATTTAATGATGAAGTGAGTTTGAGTTATTCTGAAAACAATCTTGGGCTGGAGTATCTTAACCTAAGCGATCTTTTGGAGTTGATTCAATCTCTCCCGATGCAGTATAGATTAATTTTTAACTTATATGCAATGGAGGGCTATAGTCATAAAGAAATCAGTGAACAGTTGAATATTACTGAATCTACTTCAAGGTCAAATCTTGCAAGAGCAAGAAGTATTTTACAAAAAGCCCTAACTGAAGAGCAAAAAGCAGTTCAAAAAGTTGTATAGTTAATATGAATAGAAAAAATAATATAGAAGATATGTTTCGCAAGGAGTTCAAGGATTTTTCCCCTGAGCCCCCTGACCATATATGGGAATCTATATTTAACAGACTTGAAGAAGAAAGCCCAAGAAGAAATAAATTTCCTGTTTGGATGAAAATTGCAGCATCTGTAGCTGCTTTATTAATCCCAACACTTTTTATTCTTTGGATTGCTCCAAAACAATCATCTCAAGTTGCAGAATTAAATACTGAAGAAATTATTCTTGTTGAAGAAAGTGGAACTGAGGTTAATTCTCCCAGCATTAAACTAGAAATAAAAGAAACAACAAACACAGTATTACCTGCACATATACCGGAAGAAGCAATTGCCAATGATTATAATGAAGTCTTGATTGAAAATCAAACCGAAACTATCAAAAACATTGACTATGACATTTCACCTATTATATCTTTAAATGTTTCTCCTAATATTAATACCGGTGTCATATTGGCTGAAATAACAAATCTATCTGATTTTCCGGCATTCTCTGCAAACAGTACCACTCAGAATATTGGAGATTTAGTTACATCTCAAAAACAAAGGAATTCATTCATCTCTTCAATAGGAGCTTCTATATCACCACATTATTCCAACAATTACTACCTAGGTGCAATGCAGTCATCAGGCATTCCTTTTGAAAGTTTAGAAGAAAATCTAAAAACATTCAGTTTTAGCTTGAAATATTCTATTGAAGGAAAATCAAAGCTAAGTTTTGAAACAGGCATCAATTATTTTACTATTGGACAATTAGTAAAAGAAATATTATCATTTGGAGTTAAGGAAGAAACTGCAAACAGAGAAATAATTGATCAGATCCCATATCAATCTGCTCTAACATCTTTAGGAGAAGTGTCATTCACAAATAGTTCTATTTTCTTTGCAGACATTATTTCCTACAGAATAGCAACTGAAAAAGACTCTCCATTTGATGAGCCGGTATTATTGGAGCAATTCGATGACAAAATCTCTCAATACCTAAGTTTTATTGATGTGCCACTTATTGTGAAATACAGATTATTTGATTATAACAATGCTGATATATCATTAAGAATGGGTGTTTCAGGGTCCTATTTATTACAGAATAATGTATATTTAGGAGAAGGAGACTATGGTCAGGTAATTGGCAATACAATTGGAATTAAAGATTTCTCAATGGCAGGTATTGGTGGATTGTCTGTAAACATCCCTTTGACAAACAAATTAAAGTTTATGCTTGAGCCTACTGCAAGAATCTTTATCACGCCTGTTTCTCACAGCAATTTTTCAGGAGATACTCACCCGATAAGCCTTTTTGTAAATACAGGAATTAAGTACAATTTTTAATTTAACTTGCCAACAGGCATCATATACAGAACTTTTACATCTTCTCCAAGATTAAGAATACTCTCAACTTCTTCATCTCTGTATGCTCCAATAACAACAGTGCCTAAATTCAATGCTGCAGCCTGAAGATGCACATTTTGTGATGCATGACCAATTTCATTATATATTTATCTAATTCCTCTTTCTCCATATCTGGCAGTTGTTCTTTCAAAAATGGCAGTAAAAATAATTACCACACCTCCATCTTTTATCATAGATTGACTGAGACAAGCTTTCATAAGTTCGACAGAAACATCAGATTCTGAAATCATTTCTATTGAATTTTGTGCAGGTTGATAATAATATATACCCTTTTTCAACTCCGTAACATTGTTTACCATTAGATATATTTCAAGAGGGAAAGTGGCGCCGGCTGATGGCGCTGTTCTAAATCCACGCTCATTAGTTATTCCTTGTGCAGACCATAATAATTGCGATACTTCAGAAATATTCATGGGGGTATCTTTATATGATCTCACTGAGCGCCTGAGCGTCATTGCTTTTTCGAGGCTCACATTACCGTCGAGAATGGGATTAGGCAAATTTATCACCGAGCCTGTTTTCATTTCATCAGGTGTAATATTCATTGTTAAATTAGATTTATTAAACTCCTTAGTTTTCTTTATTCCCGAAAAATAGGTTTTTGTTACCAATGCTACAACGGCAATAAATGCGAAAGTCATTAATATATATGAGTATTTTTTCATAACGAAACATTTTTACAGCATTTGTTTTCAATATATTGTAAAGATATTAAACACAATTAACAGAAAAAAGAAAATAGCATTTTTTTATTACCCCATCTCAAACCCCAATGAATGTGTTTCCCCTAAAAGACAAAAACGCTACATCTCTTGCCAAATAACTCTTTCGCGAGATTATCTCAAAATTATTACAAAAATATTTCCTCACAACCACAATTTAAGAAAAGTTTTAACATTTGTTTTAAATTTCATCATGCCTAATCAAACCATAGGCTCTACTATCTCAATTGCTTTATAGTTATTTTGGACTGTTAAAACATTAATTTTTAGCGACATAAAATATTTTTAAAAACACTTGACATAAGTAAAACACTGATATAAATTTACGAACAATACTTAAATAAACAGAAAATCACCTAATTATGAATTACTCGGAAAGAATAGATACTAAGTTGCAAAAGGGAAACTCACCAAAACTCTCCTTCCCTGTAGTATTTTCGATTTTTTCCAAAAACAACCAATCAACCAATTTTTTTATTATCAACCAAAACCAAATTTACAACACTTATGAAAAAACTTTACTCTATTATTGTTTGTGCTGTTTTTATGCTTACAGCGTATGTTCAAGTGAGCTATTCTGCTCCTGCCTATCCTAATCCAATCGAGTTTAAACAACCTGATGGAAGTATTATTACAATTATTTTAAAGGGAGATGAGAAAGTTAAATGGGCTGAAACCCTTGATGGCTACACAATTTTAAACAATCGCGACGGATATTATGAATATGCTTATCATAATGACGAAGGCGATTTAGTTTTATCAGGCATTAAAGTTACTCAGGAATCTAAAAGAGATACTGCTACAAGAACATTCTTGCAAAATGTATCAAAAGGATTAACATTCAGCCAAGACCAAGTAGCACATATTAAGGCTGTTTGGGAAATAAACGATGTACAATCAAAAGCTTTTCCAACAACAGGGTCGCGCAAGCTGGTTTGTATTCTAATTGGATTTAAGGATAAAGCATTTACCAAAACAAGAACTGAGTTTGTTAACTTATTCAATCAAGTTGGCTACACAACAGGAGGAGCAACAGGCAGTGTTAAGGATTATTATTTAGAAAACTCTTACGGACAGTTTAATTTAACTGTTGACGTATTTGGCCCGTTTACTGCAAGCCAAAATATGTCTTATTATGGAGCAAACGACTCCTACGGAAATGATGTAAGACCAAGAGAGCTTGTAACTGAAGCTGTTAAACTTGCAGATTCTCAAGCTAATTATGCCAATTACGACAATGACAATGACGGAAAAGTTGATGCAGTATATATTATTTATGCCGGATATGGAGAAGAAGCAGGAGGTGGAACAAACTGTATTTGGGCACATGCATGGAACATCAGCACAATTACACTTGACGGAAAACAAATCTCAAGCTATTCTTGCTCTGCAGAATTAAGAGGAAATTCAGGAACTACACTTACTTCAATTGGTGTTATTTGCCATGAATTCGGGCATACTTTAGGAGCACCCGATTATTACGACACAAATTACAGTACTGGAGGTCAATTCAACGGAACAGGCAACTGGGACTTAATGGCCGGAGGAAGCTGGAATAATAGTGGGTTAACCCCGGCTCATCATAATGCATTTACAAAAGTTTATATTTATAATTGGGCAACAGCCACAACTCTTTCCTCTGCTGCTAACGTAACAGTATTAAATTCAGTAGAGAATAAAAGCTTTTACAGAATTAACACAGCAACAAGTGGAGAATATTTCTTGCTTGAGAATAGAGAAAAGCATAAGTTTGATGCATATCTCCCGGGAAGTGGAATGTTAATTTACCATGTTCATAGTGGAGTAATGACATCGGCAGCTTCAAATTCAATAAACAACACACACCCGCAAAGAATGTATCCAAAGTGTGCAAGTGCAACTACAAATCCAAGCAGCACTCCTTCATCTTATGGAAGTATTAATTCAGCAGGTTGTCCTTACCCGGGCTCTGCAAATAAGACATCATTTACAGACACTACAACCCCTCACAGCAAATCATGGGCGGGTGCCAACACAGGAAGACCAATTACAAACATTACACGAAATGCAACAAACAAAACTGTATCCTTTGCATTCATGGGTGGTGGTTCAACTGTAACTGTTCCAACGGTAAGTACAACTGCAGCATCCGGCATAACTTCAAATTCAGCTACAAGTGGAGGAAACGTAACAGCAACCGGTGGAGCAACAGTAACTGAAAGAGGTATTGTATTTGCGACAACTCAAAACCCAACGATTGCAAACAGCAAAGTTGTTAGTGGGTCAGGAACAGGCACTTATACTGCAAATATGAGCGGACTGGCAGCAAGTACAACTTATTATGTGAGAGCTTATGCAACTAACTCTGCAGGAACTGCTTATGGAAATCAGATTAGTTTTACAACTTTAGCGGGAACTGTTACATATTGCGCATCAAAAGGCAACAACTCCACATACGAGTGGATTGATTTAGTTCAATTTGCAGGTATAAACAGAACCTCCGGAAATGACAACGGGTATATTTATATTACCAGCCAAACAGCGTCTGTTGTAAGAGGCACTACTGTTCCTATTTACTTTAGCGCCGGTTTCCAAAGTACAGCATATACAGAATTTTGGTCAATTTGGATCGACTTCAACAGAAACGGAACTTTTGAAGATACTGAAAGAGTGGTTCATGGCTCATCTTCAAGCTCGGGAACTTTAACAGCAAATGTTGCAATTCCATCAACTGCTCAACTCGGACAAACAAGAATGCGTGTTAGCATGAAATACAATGCTGCGCAAACAGCTTGTGAATCATTTGCATACGGAGAAGTTGAAGACTATATTGTAAACATTGCATCAAGCAAGGACGAAATAACCGACCAAAGAATTGCGATGAATGATGTTAATATTCTATTTGCAAAACAACTGGATGAAAGTCCTGTAACTCCATATACAGTTTATCCAAATCCTGCAACCGACAGAATTACTGTTGATCTTAATGGAATACAAGGAAATGTTACTTTAAAAATCTATAATGTAATTGGCATGTTGGTTTATCAGGAGATAATTGACGAATCCGGCACTACAATAGACATCAGTTCGCTAAATAAAGGAATTTACTTTATATACCTAGATGAAGAAAAGGAGCCGATTGTTAAGAAGTTTATTAAACAATAAAGAAAAGCAAGTAAAAAAAGAGGCTTCCAATCTGGAGCCTCTTTTTTTTAAACTATAGAGCTGTTATCATTACTAATTTTTTGAGCAATTATTTCTTTATACTCTTGAGGGCTAATTCCTTCTATCTGTTTAAAGACTCTTGAAAAAGTACTATATGAATTAAAACCTGATTTTGCTGCTACATATTCAAGAGATGCATAAGTGTTTTTCTTAATCTCTGCATATAATAAAGCTTTTGCTTCACTAAGTCTGTAGGTGTTTATCATAGTTCTGAAATTAACCCCAAAGTCTTTATTAATGAGCTGAGATAGATAAGTGCGATTAGTATTAAAATGCAGACACAGATCATATAGGCTATAATCAGGATTCAGATATGGTTTTTGTCTAATAAGATAATTTTTAATCTCATCAGAAGAAACTATATTTGATTTAGATTCCTCGTCTTCATATATTTCTGAAAATGGTTCATACAATTGCTTTTGAGTGAAGCTAAAGTAACCCAAAGCAAAAAAGAAAGCCGCAAATATAAAATATGAAACACCTATCAATAATGGATGACTGGCAACATATTCATTGCTAAAAACTTGAATTATCAGATGGAAACAGAACAGAAAAAGATATAAAATCACAACAGATTTAATCCATTTGATATCTGAACTATGTTCATTAGAAAATAAATCCTTACTTTTTTTTATGTGATTTTTATAGTCTTGATATATAAACCAAGTATAAATGCCACTTGTTATCAAGTATGCAATCTTTCCGACACTGTAGATATACCAACCAACTTTAAACTTAATACCCTCAACAAAATCGCCATATATGTGGCGGCTAATAAACTGATACATCTCCTCTTTATCCATCCAGAAATACAACAAGCCAACCATAGTAATTCCCATAAATAGCGGAAAAACAAAATGCAGCAAGTAACTGAGTTTAAAATCCGGTGAATTTTTGGTTAATGTATGAACAAACAAATAAAACAAAGGCCACAAGCACAACACTGCAAAAGATTGTATAGGGAAAAGGTAAGAATAAAATCCAAAATGTCCATGAAATTTGGCATATACCATCAGATATACAAAAGAAGCTACAGATAATAACAGCAAAACATAAGTATGAGATGTAAACTTTCTGTAATACTTAAAAAACAATGCAATAGCCCAAAAAAAACAAGCATACATTGTAGCTAAAACACTAAAAGTTTTAAAATAATCAAGCATAATGAAAGTAATAAGGAGCAAAATTTATATTGTTACAATATTATGTTTTATAGCATAAATAACAAGCTCAGCGGTGCTAAAAAGCTTAAGTTTTTTCATAATATTGGCTTTATGAGCTTCAACAGTTCTAACGCTAATTTTGAAGTGCTCGGCAATTTGCTGATTTGTAAGTCCCTTAGTTAAGGTAACTAAAATTTCTTTTTCTCTAGCTGTAAGCCTTACTCCATTGCTGTTTTTACTTTTATTTTTTAAATAATTATCAATTAATGCATCTGAAACTATACCCTTGCTATAATGCTCACCTTTATTTACAGAATGAATAGCTTCAATTAATTGTTTAGGTTTAAAGTTTTTAGGAACATATCCCATAGCGCCGGCTTCAAACCCCTTTACAATAGTTTCACTATCTGTAATTGATGAATGTAAAATAATTTTGGTTTTAGGCTTTTTCTTAAGCATAGAAACCATTAATTCGATGCCGTCCATATCCGGCAGGGCAATATCAATTATTACAACCTCGGGGCTAAGTTGACTAAAAAGGTCTAATGATTCTTTGCCAGTTCGGGCAAAACCAGCCAAAACTATATCAGACTCCTTGGAAAACAACTGTTTTACAGCCATACAGATTAAGTCATGGTCGTCAACAACCAATACATTAATTTTCTTCATTTTAATATTATTAGATGATTCAACAGAGTTAAATCGGACTTTAACAGACAAATGTAAGCATTTTAAACAAAAAACGGTTCAAAAAAATATCATATCTACACATTTAATCTATGAAAATGTTATTCATATCTTAAAGATTCGATTGGATCAAGCTTGGCAGCCTTCATTGCAGGGTATAATCCGGCGATTAACCCAACGGCAAAACATAAAACAACGCCTGTTAATATCCACTTCCATGGAATAATAAATGGACTATCTACTAATAATGAAATTAGATTTCCGACTAAAATTCCGGCTATAATTCCGAGCACTCCCCCCAATTGGCAGATTAATATCGCTTCAACAAGAAATTGTTGCCTTATTCTTCTTCTAGTTGCCCCCAGGGCTTTCCGGATGCCAATCTCCTGAGTGCGTTCAGTAACAGAAACCATCATTATATTCATTAGGCCGATCGCTGCACCTATAAGCGTAATAATTCCAATTACGGCAGCGGCCATAGTAACCAGGGCAAGATTTTCAATTAGCATTTGAGCAATATTATCACTCCTGGAAATATCAAAATTGTTTTTTTCGCTTGCGGGCACTTTTCTTATCACTCTGAATAGACCTGTTGCTTCACTGATGGCAGTTTCTAAATCCTTAACGTTATTTGTACTAACATTAATTCCATAATTTGTAATCGGATAACTAACGTATTTGCGCAAAGTTTGTAGTGGCACTATCAAATCTTGATCTCCTGAAAAGCCCATACTGCTTCCTTTTTCCTTCATTACACCTATAAGTTGTAATCTAATTTTGCCAACATGAATAAATTTATTAATAGGGTCTATGTTTTCATTTTTAAATAATTGTGAATAAAGTTTTGCTCCAATAATGGCAACATTTTCACCATACTGAAGATCTTTTTCTGAGAAGTTGCGACCTTTATCAAGTTCATATCCGGCTGTAACCATATAGTTTTCATCACTGCCAATAATTGCTATATTAGGATTTGTTTCTTGAGATTGGTATCTAACCACTGCCATCCCTCCTCCTCTTGCTGAAATTGAAACATGCCCGGGAAACTCAAATCTTTCTTTAAATTGAGCAGCTTCAAGAAGGCTGATATTTCTATAAGACTCCGGCCTAGTGCTTGAGCCACCCATTTGCACTTGCATGCCTCTGCTTCTAATAGAAAAGCTATTAGCCCCCAAGCGTGAAAAATTTTCGGTAATAGAGCCTTTTATCGACTCAATAGCAGTTAGAATGCCCACAAGAGCCATTATTCCAAATGCAATAATTAAAACTGTCAGCATTGTACGAAGCATGTGACTTCGTATTGATATCATTGATATCTTAATATTTTCAATTGTAATTGATTTTTGCATCTGAAATTGCTATCTATTTAATTCCAAAAGCCAGATCTCCGGCATCTCCTAAACCCGGAACTATGTAGGCTTTAGCAGTAAGTTCATCATCTACAACGCCTAACCAAAGAGTATAATCCTTTGTTGGCAAGTTTTTTTTGAGATATTCTATACCCTGAACTGAGGCAAGAACTGAAACTATATGAGTATGTTTTGGCCGTCCCTTTCCTAATAATTCTTTGAATGTAAGCACCATAGAGGCTCCTGTTGCAAGCATAGGGTCAGACAGAATTAATATTTTATCATCTAACGGTGGGCATGAAGCATATTCAACCTGAATTGTAAACTTATTATCTTTGTGATGCTTCCTATATGCTGAAATAAAAGCGTTTTGGGCATTGTCAAAAACATTAAGAATACCTTGATGCAGAGGAAGTCCGGCTCTTAGTATAGTTGCAATTACCGGTTGCTCTTTTAAAACACAGCACTCCGCCGTCCCTAATGGAGTGGTTGTTTCTGTATTTTTATATTCAAGCTCCTTGCTTATTTCGTATGCAAATATCTCTCCCATTCTTTCCATATTTCTCCTAAACCTCATGCTATCTTGCTGGATATTTACATCTCTAACTTCTCTTATATAATGATTAAGAATTGAATTCTTCTTGCCCAGAACATTAATCATAGTTTTCTTTTTTAGTTGGTAATGAATTTTATAACAATGATTTTTTGACTTGTAAAAATAAACATTCTTTTGCTCCAAAACCATTATAAAAACGAGCAATATTTTCAT
Organism: uncultured Bacteroidales bacterium; assembly: GCA_964601515.1. Lineage (GTDB taxonomy): Bacteria > Bacteroidota > Bacteroidia > Bacteroidales > UBA7960 > PWND01. Next base: position 30,295 of record CAZRNU010000020.1, read on the forward strand.
CCATACTTCCTTCAAAATCTAAAACCAATTCATTCTGTTGATATTGTTTTATAATATAATCAACAATGCCAAACATTGCACCGTTTTCTTTTGACTGCTCAGTAGCCCCGGAAAAGATTAAAATTATTCTTTTGCCATGTATAAAAAAGACCACACCGGCACAAAAGTTATTATTTATATCATATGCTTTAATTGTTTTTGCAATCCCTCTACTTACACATTCGAAAATAAGTCTTTTTAAAATCCTATAGTGTTCTTCGGTAATATGCGGATATTGCTTCCCCTTGTTTTTTCTAAATGCTGATATAATGTCATCAGGATTTGAATCTTCCCTGTAAAACAACTCACTTTTCTCTGCCTTTTTAACATTCCTATCATGATTCTTTTTATATCCGCTTCTAATAATTTCATATGGCATTATAAGATCAAGAAGAAACGTCTTTCTGTATGACTTTTTATAACTACTCCCTGTGTATTGATTATATTGATTTAATGCAATATCTATAAAAATGAATTTTTTCGGGATAGACTCTAAAAATCTATTTAAATCCTTTGCTTCCGCTAGATCTCTATAGAAAACCCCTAGTTGTTGAGCAAAGAATGGTTGATAAGCCTTATGTATTAAACTAACATTTTTAAAAGGCAATGGCATAACTCTTTTATAATCATCTTCAACTAGAGCATCCCATTTGCCGGCAACTATATCAAGATACCAGGAATACGCATATATTAAGCCATTGATACTCTGGCTAATACAATCGTCCCATTTACGATAATCAATATCTTTTTGTTTAATGTACTTAATCATAACTTTTCATTGAAGCATTTGCGAGCATTGATTCATATACTTTTCTCCATCCTGCCCAAATTCCTCTTTCGGAAAGCGAATCATTATGCCATACACTTACAAAATTTCCATTAACACTTTTGACTATGTTTATCAAATCACTTAATTTTTTTTCAGCTGCATCTGCAGAAAGCTTCATATATTTATTAAGCGTCATATCCATTGCAGTAAATGGATGAATTTTAAGCTTGGTGATTTGTTCACCTTCCAGGTCGTAAAAGTAATAAGGGCTACAAATACTCGCTCTAAATCCGGTATGAGTTGCATAACCCATAGTATAATCATTATAAACATTATTTTCAAGAAGCAATTTATAAGTTAAAGGGAAGCTTAACCTTATAAAATGTAATCTGCATCGGATTATGGGCTGATTAGCTATTTTTGCAAATCGACTTACCTCCATTGATAATCGCCTGGGATTATTATAACTTGCATAAGATGGATGCAGGCCTATTAGAGCATAGTCATCTGTTTTCTTAACAATCGATTCAAAGCTTCTGCTAAATACATAAATGTTTTTATCGAAAGGGCCATAATCACCTGCGAGGAAAAAATAAATAGGTTTTAAGTTGTACTTTTTCTGAAGATAAATTTGATAATCGAAAGTATCAAATGGGTCTGGCTTATTCCCTCTAAGCACATTAAGTCTTTCAAAAAAAACATCAAAATTTAAGGAGAAAAGACTTCTTATGGATGCTGCTAAGCTTCTGAAAAACCCCTTTCCTTTATAGGCATAAGCATTATCAATATCGTAAGTAGGTAAAAATTTGAAAGAAGAAACTGCAGGCTTATCAACCTTGTTTTTTTTAGAAATTTCTCCAACAAGCATTTCTGCATAAATGTTTACTACCGGCACCTCAAGAAATCCATTCTGAAAAGCAAGACTTTGATCAGCCTCGAAGCGGCCATGGGCATCGCCTTTATATGGCAAATATTCTTCGTATCTGGAGACAAAATAAAAACTCGCAGCAAAAAGATCAAATCCAAAACTGCAATGATTAGAAGGGCTAACAAAAATTAGGGGAATTTGGTTTACAAACTTCACATCAGGTTTAAAGAATTTAATTCCTTTTTGATTTAACAAACCATTAGAATAAATAAATATTTCTTCAGCGGTAATTGGCGTTTGCGAATAGTTGATTTTCGGGCCGACAAAGTTCAGAAAGTCGTTTTGATTATCAGTAATCTCAACTGAAATACTGCACAAGCCATCTAATAGTAAAGATGCAGTATATTTTAAGCGGTTTGTAATTTTTGGGCTATAAATAAGAATCATAAGAAGCTACACTTTCCGAAAGTGTAAATATATACTATAAATTGCTAATATGCCAAATGATTTTGCAAAAAGTACATGAACATTATATATTTACAAAATTCCGGTGTTCTATTTTAAATCAGCTACAATAAACCTTCATCGGCGAAGGAGAAATATTTATCTTGAGTTACAATTATGTGATCAACAACGTGCAATTCTAAAAACTTACCGGCATCAACACATTTTCTTGTAATATTTATGTCAGGTTGGCTTGGCTTAATTTCACCGCTTGGATGATTATGACTTAATATTATTGTATGGGCATTATTATCTATTGCAATCTTAAATATATGCTTTGGGTCAACCACTGTTCCTGTAGCACTGCCCTGACTTACACAATGCTTTTTAACAATCTGATTTCTTATATCAAGGCAAATAATCCAGAATTCTTCGCGTAAGAGATCTGCGGTTATTGGTTGCATTATTTCATAAGCATCTCTGCTGCATAGAATTTTTCGTTTTTCCAATGCTTCGCTAAGTCTTCTTCTTCTTCCTAGCTCAAGTGCAGCTATAATAGAAATTGCTTTGACATCGCCAACCCCTCTAAATCTTGTAAGGTCATTAACTCCGAGCTTTGATAGTTCGGGAAGATTATTATTTACAGATGCCAGAATATTTTTTGCAACATCAACAGCCGACTCACTTCTAGTTCCGGAACCAATTAATATTGCGATTAATTCGGCGTCGGATAGAGCTTTTGCTGATTTTGAAAGTAGTTTTTCTCTAGGTCTGTCATCTTCAGCCCAAAATTTTATACTTGGCTGTGATATATAGTTGGTATAATTTTTATCCATTTATTTGCCACTTATATAGTTATTTTTATGTCGCAAATATAATTATTAATAACATATTGATTCAGCTGCTCTGATTTTTTTTGCAAACAAAAAACCCTGAAGACATAATCTTCAGGGTACATAAGAATATCAATAGTAGCCCGTAGGGGATTCGAACCCCTGTTACCAGGATGAAAACCTGACGTCCTAACCCCTAGACGAACGGGCCAAATAATTAAGCTATAGAATTAACGTATCTTGTAAGTTTAGACTTAAGGTTTGATGCTTTATTTTTATGGATAAGATTTTTCTTAGCCATTTTGTCAAGCAATGAAACAACTTTTGGCAGTTTTTCAACAGCTTCAGTTTTCTCTTTAGTTTGTCTAAGCTTTCTTACAGCGTTTCTGGTAGTTTTTGCCCAATAACGATTGCGTAATCTTTTTGCGTTGTTTGCACGAATTCTTTTTTGTGCCGACTTATGATTTGCCATAAATAAATTATTTTCTTAAATTCTTGATAAAAATATGTAGCCCGTAGGGGATTCGAACCCCTGTTACCAGGATGAAAACCTGACGTCCTAA
>CAZRNU010000021.1:0-33455 GCA_964601515.1 uncultured Bacteroidales bacterium
TTTATCACTCTTTCAATCGTTTCAGCAATTTACATATGATTACCCGGTCTAATCAGTACCGCATACCTACCATTATCGGATAATTCTAAAGCCCCATTAACATTAGTCATAATAACAGGCTTACCATAAGCAAGTGCTTCCATGGCTGAATTTGCCATTCCTTCAAAATGAGAAGTAAGAATAAATAATTCGCAGGCTTTCAAATACTCAGCAGTATTTTCTTTATACCCAAAAAAATGAAAAAGATCATCCACTTTTTTCTTTTTGGTATAATTTGTCAGCTCATCATACAAATAGCCATCACCCAAAACAACAAACACTATATCGTTTCTTTTTCTCTTAAGTAATGCAGCGGCATCAATAAGATCGTGATAAGATTTTTCTTTTACCAGATGCCCAATGCTAAGAATGACTTTTTTGCCTGGAAATATAGCAGATAAGTCTTTGGGTAATATTTCGTCATCTGTTATTAGTCCGTTATAAACTACTCTAACAAAATCTCTATTTTTTATCCCATTGAAAAGATAGAAGTTTTTAATTGTTTTAGTATTTGTAATAATCCCGTGGGCATACCTTTTTATTTGTGAAATATGTTTTTTGACGTCATAAATCGGGATTGAACCACTTCTGACTATCACAATCGGTTTAGTGCTAAGCTTTGCAGCCAACCCGGAGATAAACAAATCTCTTCTTTTTGTAATAATAATATCAAATTTGTTTTTCCTGATAAAGTTTGCAATTTTTATAACAGTTATGAGGTTAAAAAATTTATGATTCTTAAAATCAAAAGTTCTAATTCCTTTTTCTGAAACTTTCTTCAATATTTCTGAATTATTCACACTGCCAACCACAACATCATGTCCTTTTTGATGAAGACCTGATGCAGCATTAACAAGCCATCTTTCTGCTCCGCCAAATTTGGATTTTTCTGCAATATGAATAAAAAGGATTTTCATTATATTTTTTTTTAAACCGAAACGTTATACTCTCTTAACGCGTCGTTTAAAGAGGTTTTCAAATTTGTTGATTCCTTTCTTTTTCCGATAATCAAGGCACACGGCACATTATAAGTCCCTGCGGGAAACCATTTAGGTATTGTTCCCGGGATTACAACAGATCTTTCCGGGACATAACCATTATACTCGACAACTTCCTTACCACTAACATCAATTATTTTTGTTGAGGCAGTAATTACAACATTTGCACCAAGCACAGCTTCCCTCATAACTTTGATTCCTTCAACAATTATACATCTAGAACCTATAAAACAATTATCTTCAATAATGACAGGAGACGCTTGCACCGGCTCTAAAACACCTCCAATGCCAACACCACCACTTAAATGAACCCCCTTCCCTATTTGAGCACAACTACCCACTGTTGCCCAGGTATCAACCATTGTTCCCTCATCTACAAAAGCTCCAATATTAACATAGCTGGGCATCATAATAACATCTTTTGCCAAAAAAGCTCCAAAACGTGCAACAGCGTGAGGCACAACTCTAACTCCAAGCTCTTTGTATCCTTTTTTTAAAGGAATTTTATCATGGAATTCAAACGGTCCTGCTTCAATCACTTCCATTTTTCTAGTAGGAAAATAAAGAATTACTGCTTTCTTAACCCATTCATTTACCACCCAACCATCATTAAAAGGTTCTGCAACCCTAAGTTCGCCTTTATCGAGTTTTTCAACAACTTCATTTATAGCGTCAACAACTTCGGGGAGTTTAAGTGTTTCTCTGTTTTCCCAGGCATTCTCGATTATTCCCTTAATTTTTTCTATTTCAAACATATCTATCATAATTCTATATGCAAATTTAATGTAATAAATAAAGCAATTGTCAAAGTTTTAACTTGATTTCGTAATTTTGCGCCCATGTCTAATTCAGTAAATATAAAAAACAAAAAAGCGTCGTTCGAATTTTTCTTGTTGGAGAAATTCACATCAGGCATTGTGCTTACCGGAACCGAAATTAAATCCATCAGAAAGGGAAAGGTAAGTATAAACGAAGCCTATTGCAACTTTATAGACGGTGAGCTTTTCATCATCAACATGCACATTGCTGAATATGAATATGGCACATACAATAATCACGAACCCAAAAGAAATAGGAAGCTTCTACTAAACAAAAGAGAATTAAGAAAAATAAAATCAAAGCTTGATGAGAAGGGTTTAACACTTGTGCCAACATATCTTTATATAAATGCTAAAGGATTTGCCAAGCTTGAAATTGCACTTGCAAAAGGGAAAAAACTTTATGACAAAAGAGAAACTCTGAAGCAGAAAGATACACAAAGAGAAATGGATAGAGACAGCTAAGAATTAATGATTTTCTTCAATATTTGTTTTCCAATATTCATCATCCTCGTCCAAATCAAATTCTTCATCAATTTCCCACTGGTATTTTTTTCTTTGCGGACCATCTTTTCTGAAGAAAAACGCAAGTAGAATTCCGGCAACAAGCCCTGATAAATGCCCTTCCCAACTCATACGTTCCTCCAAAGGAAAAATACCCCAAATAATACTTCCGTACAAAAATGTTACAATCAGAGAAACAGCCATTAAAGAAGTGTGCTTACGCAATATACCACTAACAAAGAGGAAAGCAGCTAAAAAATAAATTAATCCGCTTGCACCAATATGAAAAGACTCTCGCCCTATTACCCACAGCCAAAATCCCAGAGTAATCCATCCAATGCTAATTACTTTCAACCAAATCTCTTTATAAAAATAACAAAGCATACTACCCAAAACCACAACAGGTATGGTATTGGATATCAGATGCTTGTAATCGCCATGAACTAGCGGTGAGAATAATATTCCTTTTAATCCGGACAATTTCTGGGGATATATTCCAAATTCAACAAAAGAATTATCAAGAATCACTTCAACAAGCTTCACAGCCCATATGATTAAAACAAAAATCAATGGAAATAATACAGATTTATAGAAGTCGGCAATATTAGGTTTATGTTTTTTTTGCATTTAATTCATTTTGAATTCGTTGGTAATTAATTACTTTTGCATATTGCTAATTCCTTATTCAAATTCAATTCAAATACAAAAATAATGAAATCGTTCTCAAAAATTGCTTCAGCAATAATAATATCTTTATTATTACTTAGTAATTCACAAAATATTTCTGCTCAGAGTTCAAATCAACAGCTGGAGAAATTTGTCAGAGCACTGCAAGTAATTCAATTTGCTTATATTGAACCTGTTAAAGAGGCAGATTTGATTGAAAATGCAATAAAAGGAATACTTAAAGAACTAGACCCCCACTCGGCTTATTTATCAGCAGAAGAGCTTAAAAAAGCCAATGAACCTTTACTTGGCAGTTTTGATGGAATTGGTGTTCAGTTTAATATTATTAACGACACAATTATTGTTATATCTCCAATAGCTGACGGACCTTCAGAGAAAGTGGGCATAATGCCGGGAGATAAAATTGTAACAATTGACAATGAAAATGCTACAGGAAGTCGAATTAATAATGAGTTTGTGCTAGATAAACTAAGAGGAGAAAAAGGCACAACAGTTAATGTTGAAATATACAGAAAAGGAAGTTCAAAATTACTGGGTTTCACAATTACACGAGATAAAATTCCAATAAACTCTCTTGATGCTGCTTTTATGGCTTCCAAAGATATTGGTTATATAAAACTTAACAGGTTTTCAAGAACAACCATGAAAGAGTTTCAAGATGCTATTGATAAATTAAAAGCACTAGGGATGAGTCATCTAATACTTGACCTCAACTTCAATTCGGGTGGTTATCTTGATGTTTCAATTGATTTAGCCGACCAATTCTTAGATAGAGACAAACTGATTGTTTACACAGAAGGTAATGCATCTCCGAGACAGAATTTCAGATCTACATGGAGAGGCTCTTTCAAAACAGGCAAATTAGTAGTTCTAATAAATGAAGGAAGTGCGTCTGCCAGTGAAATTCTTGCAGGAGCAGTTCAGGATTGGGACAGAGCATTAATTGTTGGAAGAAGAAGCTTTGGCAAAGGATTAGTTCAAAGGCCGTTTGACTTACCCGATGGTTCAGCTATCAGACTTACAACTGCACAATATCATACTCCTACCGGCAGAAGTATTCAAAAGCCATACGACGAAGGAGCTGACAAGTATTACAAAGATTTATCCGAAAGATTAGAAAAAGGAGAATTAGTTGACCCCTCAAAAATATCATTCCCTGATTCTCTTAAGTTTATTACACCCGGGAAAAGGGTTGTTTATGGTGGAGGCGGCATTATGCCTGATATTTTCGTACCGCTTGATACAAATAGAGTTTCAGAATATTACTCGGCACTTCTAAGAAAAGGAGTTCTTAATTCGTTCTCAATTGAATATGTAAATGAAAATAGAAAATCTTTGTTGTCTTCATATCCAAACCTTGAAAATTTCATAAGAGACTTTGAGCTAAATGAAGATTTAATGTCAAAATTCGAAAAATATGCTCTCGATAAAGGCATTGAAAAGAAAAGTAACGAAGAAGATTCTTCGGACATTCATTTAAGAAATCAGATAAAAGCCCTTATTGCCAGAAGCTTATGGAATTTTGAAGCATATATACAAATCAGTATGCAAACAGATAATGCTTTTATAAAAGCATTAGAAATAATTCAAGACGATACTTTTGACAAGTTGAGGATTATTTATTAGTCTTTTAAAACTTTTAACAATTCTGAAAGACTACTTAGAACAACATTTTCTGTATTCTTAAGCCTTTTGTTTGATTGATGCCCACTAGCAATAAGAACGACATCTATTCCTATTTTATTAGCAATTTCAAAATCATGCAGAGTATCGCCTATTATTATAGCTTTTGATTTACTAATCTTTTGGTTTTCAATAAGTTCTTCGAATAAATGAAATTTTCCAAAAGCATAGTCATCACTTGTACCGCAAACTTCATCGAAAAAGTCATAAATGCCTCTATTTGAAACACTTTGAATTAGTGCATTTTTCTCCATAGCTGAAACAATAAACTGCCGAAACCCATTTTTTTTAAAATATCCTAGTGTTTCAATAACATCTTCAAATAAATTTGCCTTTGGTAGCAGTCTCTTGTATTCTTCAATAAATTCAATAGCAGGGATTTCAAAAGGCTCTATATCAAAGTTGAATCCAATTCTACTGTAATAATCCTTAACCGGAAAATCAAAAACCTCTCTGTATTTTTCTTTACACAGCAAGTTAATATCTCTTTTTTTTAAAAGCATATTCATAGCTTGTATGCATATATCAGTATCATCAAGCATAGTACCATTCCAATCCCACAAAACAACATTTTTATTTTCAAACATAATATTACATTTAATTAAACATGTCAAAAATCGCAAATAAATTTAATTTTGCAAAAATCATCAATCATGAGTATAACACTTTTTATCATTTTACTTACTGCTCTAACTTCAATATTAGCATTTAATAATTCGAGCATTTTTAATCAATTAAAGTTTAATGCCTTTATGATATATGAAAGGAAGCAATGGTATCGTTTATTTTCATATTCATTGCTTCATGCAGACTGGGGACATTTATTTGTAAACATGTTTGTTTTATATTCATTTGGATCTTTAGTTGAAGACATATTTCCTGTTTTTTTTGGCAATAAAGCAAAGTTAATTTTCATAATATTATATGCAGGGGGAGTATCTGTTTCTACATTATATTCATTATTTAAACATAAACACAACCATTATTATAACGCTGTTGGGGCAAGTGGAGCCGTTTCTGCTGTTTTGTTTTCAAGTATAATAATGCATCCTGAAGGCGAAATTTTCCTTTTCTTCATTCCGGTTCCAATACCTGCATATATTTTTGGATTATTGTATTTAGTATATTCAGCTTATATGGCAAAAAGAGCAAAAGATAATATAGGTCATGATGCCCATTTCTGGGGAGCTGTATTCGGAATTGTTTACACTATTGCAATAAGGCCTGAATTTGCTAATGAATTTCTAAAGGCGGTTATTGGTATTCAAATATAGTAACTCAAAATAAAAGCTGAAAAATGACAGAATACATTAATCATAATGGAAATCTACTTTGTGATAAAACAAACATTATATCATTGAGTAATAGATTATTCAGATATGGTGATGGAGTTTTTGAAAGTATAAAGATTGCCGACGAAAGAATAATAAATTCTGAATCACATTTTAAACGCCTTGTAAAAAGCTTGAATGTATTAAAGATTATTTGTCCGGAATATTTTAATCAAGAATACTTTGAGAAAGAAATTCTAAAACTTGTAAAACATAACAACCACAGTGATTCAGCAAGAGTAAGATTTTCAGCCTTCAGAGCTGAAGGAGGGTTTTATGCACCTGAAAACAACAATCTTGAATTCATAATTGAGAGTATCTGCCTTGAAAATAAAAGTTTTCAATTGAATAAAACCGGACTAAATTTGGGCTACTATACAGAAATTACAAAAACTCAAAATCTATTAAGTCCGCTTAAAACCTGTAATTCCCTAATATACATTATAGCAGCTCTGTATGCAAAGGAAAATAGTTTTGATGATTGCCTTATTGTAAATGATAAAAAACAAATTATTGAAGCAACATCTTCAAATGTATTTATTGTTTACGCAAATGAAATATACACACCGGATATTAGCGATGGATGTGTTGAAGGAACAATGCGAAACCAATTAATTGAAATTGCAACAGAAAACAAAATGAACATTCATTTCAAGTCATTAATAATTGATGACCTTTATGAAGCTGATGAAGTGTTTCTCTCAAACGCTATTTCAGGAATTAAATGGGTGTTTAAGTTAAATGACAAAAATTATCACAGTAAAACATCTGAATTTCTGTTAAAAAAACTTAACGCAAGATATAGTCTTTAGTAACCATTCTTTTTTATTACTTTCTCAAATTACTAGGGGGTTAACAAACTTGCGTGTTTTTTTTCTTTCTAAAATTAAAATCTCAATAAATAAACAATAACCATAAGCACCTTTAAGGCAGAAATACTGATTGATTTTTTTATACATTTACTGACTGAAAAGAATCATTCTAAAATTATTTTAGCTATGAGATTTATAAGATTGCGTTTAAACATACAACAAAAGATTCAGGTTCTTGTATTAGCGACAACATTGATAGTGTTTGCAATAACAATTGCATACATAAGTTGGCGCTCTCACGAAACGTCATTGCATGAATCAAAAAGCCTTATAGATATTAATTCTTCCAAATCGGCTCAGGAAATAGAAAAGATCTTAAATAAAGATTTTGCTGTAATCAGAACACTGGCACAAGCCTTTGTTGTTCATAAAAACATGGAAGTTGATGAATGGAAAGCTTTGTTTAATGAAATGTATCATGAAGTTTTTGTTAATAATCCTCATTTTCATTCATTATGGGATAGTTGGGAGTTTTCATATTATGATCCGGAATGGACTTTACCTCATGGAAGGCATTTATCATATTTCCACAGAAAAGACGGAAAAATAATATATGAAGAGCTAATAAGAAGTCTTGAAGGTGATCCTGCATTATACGGAGCAGCAAAAAAAGCAGGAAAAGAAACAATATGGGAACCTTATCTAGACAGGATTGCAACAGAAGGCATAACAGCTCATTTAATGACCACAATGACTGTTCCCATGTTTGTTGACAATAAGTACATCGGACTTGTCGGCCTCGACATAACGTTAAAAAGCCTACAGGATATAATTTATCAAGTTCATCCCTACGAAGAAAGCTATGCATTTATAGTGTCTAACAAAGGAATGTGCGTGGCTCACCCAGTAACAAATTACCTCGAACAGCCAATTTCAAGCTTTATGCCTGATGATGTTATTGAACAACAAATCATTGAAAGAATTCAGAAAGGAGAAGTTTTCAGCTATATGAGTAATAAGGAGCATGAAGAAAAATACTACTATTCATACACTCCTATTTATATTGGACAAACAGACACGCCATGGTCAATATGTATTGCCGTTCCAAATAGCCAAATTAGAGAAGCTGCATTAAACAATCTTATAATTTCAATTATTATCGGGATTATCGGGATTATTATAATCTCCATTATAATCAGTTTAATTTCGACAAGTATATCTAAGCCTATAAAGAAAACGACAGAGCTCATGAAAAGAATTGCTCTCGGACAGCTCGATGAATCAATGTTGATTAACATTCAAACAGGAGATGAAATTGAAGAAATGAGCAAAGCTTTTAATACATCTATTGCAGGATTCATAAACAAAACTGAATTTGCTTCAAACATTGGTCGCGGAAATATGGACTCTGAAATAAAATTGCTGAGTGCAGATGATAAACTTGGCCAAGCATTACTCGATATGCAAAATCATTTGAAACATGCCAGAGAAGATGAGCAGCTAAGAAAAATTGAAGAAGATAAGAGAAATTGGATTACTCAAGGCCTCGCAAAATTTAGCGATATTCTAAGACTAGAACATGGCAATATTGAAAAACTTTCATTCATCATAATCCAAAACCTAGTAAATTATCTCAATGCAAATCAAGGAGGATTGTTTATTCTTGAAGACTCCGATAAAGAGGATATTTATCTGGAAATGAAGGCATGCTATGCATATGACAGACAGAAATTCATAGATACGAAAATAAAAATTGGAGAAGGATTGGTAGGAGCATGTTATTTGGAGAAAAAACCGATTTATCTGACTCAAATACCTGATACTTACACCAAAATTGCCTCAGGACTTGGCGAAGACAGTCCCAATTCATTACTGATTGTTCCATTAAAATCAAATGATGATATTAATGGTGTAATAGAAATTGCTTCATTTAATAAATTCGAAGACTATCAAATAGAATTTGTTGAAAAAGTATCAGAGAGTATTGCTTCGACTATAGCAAATGCTAAGATTGCTGCACGCACTTCACAACTACTGGAACAATCTCAGCAACAAGCTGAAGAAATGAAAGCACAAGAAGAAGAAATGCGACAAAATATGGAAGAGCTGGCTGCTACTCAAGAAGAAATGGCGCGCAAAACCAGTGAAACAGAAGGCATTATAAAAGCACTTGAGGCATCAAGCTATACTTTAGAATACGATAATAAAGGTTATATTCAGAATATATCAGATTCTTATTGCAGCTTTTTAGGTGTTTCAAAACAAGATTGCATTGGCAAACATCATTCATATAAGGTTGAATTTACAGATGATCAAAAGAAAGAGTACGACCAATTCTGGGATGACTTAAGAAATGGCAGGATAAGAAAACAAAAAATCAAAGTGAATATAGACGGGAAAATCTTCCATCTGGTTGAGACCTATGCTCCTATTACAGATAGCTTCGGCAGTGTTGTTAAGATATTCAAAATAGCAAATGACATTACTGACAGCACTGTTGCTCTTGAGAAAATGAATAAAGAATACTCTTTAACAAACTCTAAATTGAATGTTTGCATTAAGGAAAAAGAAAAACTTATGGCTGCATTAAACAAGTTTAAAAAGAGCTAACAATTTGCAAATCTGACATTAATGTAATGTGAAGTATATTTGCTAAACATTTTCCAAATCATTTTCGGGCAATTATATATATGCAAAAAAAACTTTTGTATATTCGTAGCTGTGCTTTTACAGATTTTCCACTTATAATTGTCGCCGTTTATGAACCTAAATATTAAGCAAAAGATTCAGCTATACATTATCCTATCTATAGTTTTAGTTTTCGTATTCACTTTAGGATATATAAGTATAAATTCTCGCAATAGAGATATAATTGAGGCAAAAAGAATCATAAACCTTCAGGCAGAAAGTACTTCCAATTTATTGCAAGATAGGATAAATACAGATATAAATGTTGCGAGAAATATCAGAAACAGCTTTTTAAGTTGGCATAAATACCCCAGAGAACTAAGAGACTCAATGTATTTGGAAATGCAAAAAGATATTCTAATTGCAAATCCCGAATATATATCTATAGCTACATCTTGGGAGTATTTTCACGTTGACACAGCATGGCAAAAGCCACATGGTAGAATTCTTTGGGGTTGGTACAGAGAAAATGGGACAATCAAGGAATTAAAAGTTGAACGACACCTTGAAGGGGATGATATTAACAGTACATATTATAGACTTAAAACCGGTAAATTTGAATTGTTTAATAACCCCGAGCCTTATTCATATACCGGCAGAAAAGAAGATGCAATTTTATCAACAAACATATCTATTCCTTTACTAAAAGACAATCAATTTATTGGCCTTGTTGGGATAGATGTAGACCAGTCAAGATTTCAAAATATTATTCTTCAGATTTCCCCCTTTGAAAGGAGCTATGCTTTTGTTTTATCAAACAACTTGATATTCGTTGCTCATCCAAATTCGTCAATTCTTGGAAAATATATGGGTGATGAGGCAGCAGAATTATTAAATATTGAAGGAATTGAACAAAAAATCAAATCCGGTGAAGCATTCTCTGATGTAATTTTTGATAATTATACAAATGAAAAAAGCTATATAAGCTTTTTCCCAATTACTATGGATGGCATTAATACGCATTGGACTGTAGGAATTAGTGTACCTATAAAGGTTATTTCAAAGGAGGCAAACTATGACTTATATGTCGCAATAATCATTGGCATTCTTGGAATAGTTTTTATTAGCTTAATTACTTGGTTTATTTCTAAAAGAATTACTATTCCGGTAAAAAAGATAACAGCAATTCTATTAGATATTGCAAAAGGAAAAATTAACACCAACATGCACTTCGATCTGAAAACAGGTGATGAGTTTGAATTAATGGGAAAAGCTTTGAATACGTCTATTGATGGACTATCGGAAAAAACAGAATTTTCTAAAGATATTGGATCGGGAAATCTAAAATCTGACTTGAATTTGCTAAGCGATGAAGATATTTTGGGAAAATCATTACTCGAAATGCGAAATAACCTTTTAAAAGCAAAAGAGGATGAAGAAATAAGGAAAATTGAAGACGGTAAGAGAAACTGGGCAACAGAAGGCTATGCAAAATTCGGTGATATTCTCAGATTAGATAATGACAATATGGATTCTTTGTCATTCAAAGTATTACAAAATCTTGTTGAATATGTTGGTGCAAATCAAGGCGGGCTTTTCGTTATAAATGAAGATGAGAGCGGTAATGCTTTCCTTGATATGTCTGCATGTTTTGCATACGACAGACAAAAGTTTATGGAGAAGCGTATTGAAATTGGAGAAGGGTTGATAGGGTCGTGCCATAAAGAAGGAAAAACAATTTATCTAACAGAAATTCCAGAAACATATATTAAGATTTCCTCCGGATTAGGAAATGAAAATCCTAAATCTTTACTGCTGGTGCCATTGAAAGTGAACGATCAAATTTATGGAATTATTGAACTAGCCTCCTTCAATAAGTTCGAGAAACACAAAATTGAATTCGTTGAGAAAATTGGGGAAAGTATAGCTTCAACAATATCTAACATAAAGATTAGCATCAGAACCAATGAGCTGCTTAAAAAGTCTCGCCAACAGGCTGAAGAGATGAAAGCCCAAGAGGAAGAGATGAGGCAAAATATGGAAGAACTGGCTGCTACACAGGAAGAAATGGCTCGCAAAACTAGCGAAACTCAAGGGATAATCAACGCACTCGACGCCTCTAGCTTTATTCTTGAATATGACCTCAATGGTTATGTAACAAACATCTCAGATTCATATTGCAGATTTTTAGGCATTTCTCGAAATGACGCCATTGGGAAACATCATGCATATAGAGTTGAATTTACAAATGAACAAAAGAAAGAATACAAAAAATTCTGGGATGACTTGAAAAATGGGAAAATTAGAAAAGAGCACACTAAACTAATTGTTGAAGGAAAGGTCCATCATTTAATGGAAACATATGCCCCAATTTTCGACACAAAAGGAGAAGTTGTAAAAATATTCAAGATTGCAAATGATGTTACTGAAAGCAAAACAGCTTATGAAACATTTTCTAGAGAAAATGAAGAATTAATTAATACAGTCGTTGAATGTAAAAAACAAATTGAGCTTCTGAAAAAAGAAAATCAAAAATTAGCTGATAACCTGAAAAAAAACAAATAAGATGAAGATTCTTACAAGCATTGTATTAACATTTATTATTACAACAAGCATTATTGCTCAGCCCACACAGGAGGATGTTTATAAAGCAAGGGCTGAATTCAGAAAGGGAGTTCAAAAAGGAGTAGAACACGACTTTCAGGGAGCTCTTTTGCATTTTAATGAAGCTATTAAATTCAACCCCATTTATGCCGAAGCTTTTCTATATAGAGGATTAGCATTTAATGAAACCGGAGAATTTGATGCTGCAGCTAAAGATTTTACAATTTGTATTGAACTCGACCCTAAATTCTCAGACCAAGCGCATTTCTTCAGAGGAGTTGCTAAAGTTGGATTGGGCAATTATAATGGTGCTATTCAGGATTACACCACTGCTATACAGCTAAATCCAGATTTCATAGCATTCTTCAGAAGAGGACAGGCAAATATGTTTTTAGAAGAATATGCCAGAGCTTTGCAGGATTTTGAAATTGCACTACGTCTAAACCCTGCATTATCTGAAGGCTATTTATACCGAGGAATGGCATTATATCACCTTGGACTACATCCGGAAGCATTAAAAGATTTAAGAAGAGCTTCAACAGATATGAAAAGTAATGCTGATGCGTATTATTATACTGCACTTGCCAGAATAGAAGTAAAAGACTATTATGCAGCTGTTTTGGATTTAGATAAGGCGATTGAACTTAATCCAAACCTGACTCAGGCATATAGTGCCAGAGCAAAGGCTTATACAGGTATTGGGAATAATGCAAAAGCAAGGGAAGATAATGAAAAAGCCAAAACACTTGCTCAACAAGAAGGAGAAATTATAATCACTCATCAGGAAACATCTATTACAAAAAAAGATGATGTTTTTACAGATGAGGAAAAATCTTTACCGGATTTTGCTTCTTTATTTAGAAGTAGAGAAAAAACTGAAGCTGAAGCTGATAAAAAAGCCGAAGAAACAAAAGTTATTGAGTTATCAAAAGTTTCAGAACCGGTTATTCCACCTTCTGAACCGTTAAAGCAAGAACAAGAAAAGAATGAAAAAGCTGATACAATGCCGATTTCTGATATAAAAACAGAAGAAATAGTCCCTGTCTCTCCAAATCTAGACAATTCAGAGTCAGGCTTTTACAATAAGAAGCTAAATAAAATTTCACCAAAAGGATTTGGCGTCCAGATAGCAAGCTACACTAATACCGACAATTTATTATCTCTTGCATCAGCTTATGAAAGTCAGTTTAATACAAATGTCATTATTCAAATTTCAATTATTAATGGCAGAAGAATCTATAGAATGATGGCCGGCGAGTTTTCTGATAGGGTAAGTGCAGAACAATTTAGAGATGAATTGCGCTCAGGAGATTTTCCAGACTGCTTTTTGGTGGTTTATGATAGAATGAACTAAAATATTTTCAGAATTTGCATTACGCTAACGTTTGCGTAACTTTTTGTTATCAATAATCGATAAAAAAAGATTAAATTTGCAAATCTTTAAGCCGTAAGCAACGAATAATAATATCCACAATATTTGCATATACTTTAATAAATTACAATGGGTGAAATATGGGCTATATAAAATTTGACAAAACTCAACTTATAAACTTGGAATACTCTCTGAATAAAGAACTTATCAGAAGTAACAGAGCCGGGTCGTTTTCTAGCACAACTATTATTGGCTGTAATACTCGCAAATACCATGGATTATTAATTTGTCCTCAACCGCAGCTTGATGGTGAAAATCACGTTTTATTATCAAAAATTGATGAAACTGTAATTCAAAGAGAGGCTGAATTTAACATTGGAATAAATAAATACACCGGAGCTTTTAGCCCAAAAGGACACAAATACATAAGGGATTTTTCAAGTGATATTATTCCAAAAATTACTTTCAGGGTTGGAGGAGTTCTTTTAACCAAAGAAATGATGATGGTAAAACATCAAGAAAGAGTAATGATTAAATACACTCTGGTAGAGGCCCAATCTCCGACTAAATTAAGAATCAAACCTTTTTTAGCATTTAGAAATATACACATATTAAGCAAACAGAATATTGACCTTAATACCAAATATGAAGCTGTTCCAAACGGAATTATGGTAAAAATGTATGAAGGATATTCACCACTTTTTATTCAACTCTCCAAAAAAGGCGGCGAGTATGTGCATGTTCCGGATTGGTATAAAAACATTGAATATATTCAAGAACAGAACCGTGGTTACGAATTCCAAGAAGATCTTTATGTTCCCGGTTTTTTTGAAATAGATATAAAAAAAGGGGAAAGTATTATTTTTTCGACTGCTACAACAGAAATTAAGCCTCTCAGCTTGGCCAAAGAATATGAGAAAGAAGTGGAAGCAAGAATTCCAAGGAATAGCTTCCATAACTGCCTGGTTAATTCCGCCGAACAATTTATTTCTAAAAACAATGGAAGTACTGATATTATAGCCGGATTTCCATGGTATGGACGAATTGGGCGATTTACATTTATTTCTTTACCCGGCCTAACTCTTTCTATTGACAAAGAAAAAGATTTTGTTGAGGTTATTGATTCTATGATTAAAGAAATGAGAGGTCCTATTTTTCCTGAAACCGGCAAGAATCAATTTACCACTTACAACTCCGTGGATACTTCTTTGTGGTTTGTTTGGGCCTTGCAGCAATATGAAAAACATGGGCGTAAAAAGGAAGAGATTTGGAAAAAATATGGCAAAATAATTAAGTCAATACTAGATGGATATTCGGGCAATCATATTCCTGGAATTACAATAGATGATAACGGAATGATATATACATCAAAAGAGTTGGCTGGTAATACCTGGATGAATTGTCAAACTGAAGGAATTTGCGTTACTCCCAGATACGGATATATAGTTGAGCTTAATGCTCTATGGTATAATGCTATTTGCTTTGCCATTGAATTGGCAAAGACGGCCAATGAATCGGAGTTTGTACAAAAATGGGCTGAAACTACAAAGAAGATATCATTAGCCTTTAAAAAAGTTTTTTGGGTAGATTCTCAAAATTGCTTAGCAGATTATGTAGCTGACGGAATTCAAAATACTGATATTAGACCTAATCAAGTTATTGCAACTTCTGTTCATTTCAGCCCAATTGATGAGGCCATAAAGCAGAAAGTAATAGATGTATGCTACAAACAATTGCTTACACCAAGAGGACTAAGAACATTATCACCAAAAGACCCCAAATTTAAAGGTATATGCAAAGGAAATGCTATCGAGAGAAGTTGTTCAATGCACCAAGGAACTGTTTGGCCATGGCTATTAGAACACTTTGCTCAAGGTTATTTTAATTTGTACAAAGAATCTGCTTTACAATTAATCGAACCATTATATAATGGGTTTGAAGAAACTATTAATGAAAGAGGAATCGGAACAATGTCGGAAATTCATGAAGGAGACCCACCACATAATGCTTGTGGGGCAATTTCATTTGCACCTAGTGTAGCAGCTTTGCTTAGGGTAAACGATTTAATTGAATCTTATAAAAGAAGGTCGAAAAGAAAAGCAACATCAAATAAAAAAGATAAGTAGTATGAAAGTATTAATGTTTGGTTGGGAATTCCCACCACATATCTCCGGAGGACTGGGAACTGCTTGTTACGGGCTTACAAAGGCACTTAACAAATGTGATGTTGAAATTATTTTTGTAGTTCCAAAAGCTTATGGCGACGAAAACCCCGGAAGCATCAGGCTTGTTAATGCCAGCGATATTGAAGTTAATGTTAGCAACGAACTTTACAAAGAACACTGGAACAAAACTTCTTTCCTTGAAATTGATTCAACCTTGATGCCTTACACAACAGAGGAGGAGTATTTCGAAATTGTTGAAAAGTTTTCTGAGACAAAACATAGTATTATTGAGAAACAAAATTTCAAATCTCAAAAATTTGAATTTTCAGGGGGGTATGGAAAGAACTTAATTGAAGAAGTAAAAAGATATGCACTAATTGCTGCAACAGTTGCTTCTCAACATGATTTTGATATTATCCATTCACACGATTGGCTTACATATTATGCTGGCATTGAAGCAAAAAGAATAAGTGGAAAGCCTCTTGTTGTGCATATGCATGCTACTGAGTTTGACAGATCAGGGGAAAATGTTAATCAAATTGTTTATGATATTGAAAAAGCAGGGATGCATGCTGCTGATAAAGTAATTGCTGTAAGCAATCTGACCAGAAATATTGTAATAAGTCGCTATGGCGTTGACCCTAACAGAGTTGTAACAGTACATAATGGTGTAGAACCAAATGAAGATAATGCATACATTGATTGCAAAAAGAATGTAAAAGAAAAGATTGTGACTTTCCTCGGAAGGATTACTTACCAGAAAGGACCTGAATATTTTGTTGAAGCAGCCAAAAAAGTTCTTCAAAAAGATAAAAATGTTAGGTTTGTGATGGCAGGCAGTGGTGATTTACTTCCAAAGATGATTAGAAGGGTAGCTAAATTGGGAATTGCGGATAAGTTTCATTTTACAGGATTCTTAAAAGGTGATGATGTGGATAAAATGTTTGGAATGAGTGATGTTTATGTAATGCCTTCTGTTTCGGAACCCTTTGGAATTTCTCCGCTAGAAGCTATGAGAAGCAACGTGCCGGTAATTATTTCTAAACAATCTGGCGTTGCCGAAGTTTTAAAACACGCTATTAAGGTAGATTTTTGGTACATAGACGCTATGGCAGATGCTATTTATGGGCTTTTGCATTATTCTTCTTTGCCAAATATGTTTAAGCATTTCGGGAAAGAAGAAGTAGATAATATTAAATGGGACCAGGCTGGAATTAAGGTTAAAGAAGTTTATCTGGAAACCATTAACAAAAAATAATTAGTTTTAGAAACATTGTTGAAATAATATACTAAAGACATGAGATCTATTTGCCTTTATTTCCAAGTTCATCAACCATTCAGATTAAGAACGTATCGCTTTTTTGATATTGGGAATAATCATGAATATTTTGATGATTACGCTAACAGATTTATTATGCAACAAATAGCAGAGAAATGTTATTTGCCTGCTAATAAAGTATTAATGGACAATATCAGAAAACATGGCGAGAAATTTAAAGTTAGTTTTAGCATTAGCGGTACGGCTTTGGAACAATTTGAAATGTATGCTCCAAAAGTTGTTGAAAGCTTTCAAAAACTTGCAAAAACAGGCTGCGTTGAATTTCTGTCTGAAACATATTATCACTCTCTTGTATCATTAAAAAACAAGAATGAGTTTACAACTCAGGTGAAAATGCATGCTGCCAAAATTAAAGAGCTGTTTGGACATAAACCTAAAGTTTTCAGAAACACTGAGCTTATTTATTCTGATGAAATAGGTAATATGGTTTATGATATGGGTTATAAAACAATGATAACTGAGGGTGCTAAACACATACTAGGGTGGAAAAGTCCTAACTTTTTGTATTGCAGTGCTGTTAACCCAAAACTGAAATTATTGCTTAAAAACTTTCAATTGTCAGATGATATCGCATTTCGTTTTTCTGAAAGGAGATGGTCTGAATACCCACTCACTGCTGAAAAATATGCAGGATGGCTGAATGCATTAGGGCCAAAGGCGGAGGTTGTAAACTTATTTATGGATTATGAAACTTTCGGTGAGCATCAATGGGCTGAAACTGGCATTTTTGATTTCCTCAAAGCGTTGCCGAATGCAGTTTTAACGTCAACAGATTTTAAATTTAAAACTTTATCTGAGGTGTCTGAAACTCTACAACCTGTAGCTCCCCTAAATGTCCCCTACCCAATTTCATGGGCAGATGAAGAGAGAGACCTTACAGCGTGGCTAGGCAATGAACTTCAAGACGAAGCATTTAATAAATTATATAGCCTTGAAGAAAAAGTAAGAAAATGTAAAAATGAAGACATTCTTAGATTGTGGAGATTTTTACAAGTGAGCGACAACTTCTATTACATGTGTACAAAATGGTTTTCTGATGGTGAAGTGCATAAATATTTTAATCCATATAACTCACCTTACGAAGCATTTATTAACTATATGAATGTACTTTCCGATTTCTCTATTAAAGTAGATGAAGACTGCATTAAACCAATACAACCAACTAACGCAGTAAAAACATTGAAAACTAAGACAAATGCAGTAAAAAAACCTGCTGCAAAAAAAACTAGTGTCAAGAAAACTACTGTTAAGAAGTAAAAAGTTGGAAATTGCTTATTAAGTAATGAACTACTAAGGACTTAATTTTTATAAACAAACAAAAACATTTAACTATGTCGGAGAATTTATTGAAACCTGATTATGTATTTGAAGTGAGCTGGGAGGTTTGCAACAAGATAGGTGGAATTCATACTGTAATCAGTACAAAAGCATTGATATTAACAGAAAAATTTAATGATAATTATATTTGCATTGGCCCGGATGTTTGGAAGGAAACTCACTTAAATCCTGAATTTGTTGAAGACAAGAATATTTATCGTTCTTGGAGAAAAGAATCGGCAAAAAATGGCCTACATATTAGAATTGGCAGATGGAACATTCCCGGACAACCAATTGCCTTTCTTGTAGATTTCACACCGTTATTTTCTGAGAAAGACAAAATCTTCACTGATTTATGGCTTAAGTATGGTCTCAATTCACTAAGTGGGCAATGGGATTACACAGAACCCGCGATGTTTGGTTATGCAGCAGCTAAGGTTATTGAAAGCTTTTATGAGTTCCATCTCTCAGCAAAAGACAAACTTATCACTCATTTTCATGAATGGATGACAGGTTCAGGAGTTTTATACCTACATGATAAACTTCCTCAGGCTGCTACTGTATTTACAACACATGCAACTACTCTTGGCAGGTCAATTGCCGGACATGGTCTTAAACTATATAGTCAACTTGAAAACATTGATGCCGATAGTAAAGCTAATGAGCTTGGTGTTGTATCCAAAAACAGTGTTGAAAAAATTGCAGCTAAGTATTCAGATGCTTTTTCTACTGTAAGTGAAATTACGGCCAAAGAATGTGAAAAAATTCTAGGGAAAAAGCCTGATATGATTGTTCCCAATGGATTTGATAATTCATTTATTCCAAACCCTGAAAATTTCTCGGCAAAAAGAAAAGAAGCAAGGGAAAAACTTTTCGCTATATCAAAAGCTGTAACAAATCAAGATATCCCCGAAAATGCTCTTTTGCTTTGCACAAGTGGAAGATATGAATTTAAAAACAAAGGTATTGATCTTTTTATAGACGCTCTAGGCGAGTTAAACAAACAGAGTCTGCCTAATAAAGTACTAGCTTTTATTTTCATACCTGCAAATCAGTCTGGAGTGAGGCCTGAAGTTATATCCAGATTATCTGAACCAGATCATCATAATCCAATTTGTTCTGAGTACTCAACACATAAACTGGTTGATCCAAATTCTGACCCGATTTGCTTTATATTAAAGAAAGCCGTGCTTAGAAATACGCCGGAAGACAATGTTAAAGTTATTTTTGTTCCTGCTTATTTAAATGGTAATGATGGCGCTCTTAATATCGATTATTATACAGCACTTATGGGAATGGACCTGTCAGTATTCCCGTCATATTATGAACCATGGGGCTATACACCTCTTGAAAGTGTGGCATTCAGAGTGCCAACAATAACTACTAATTTAGCCGGCTTTGGGCTATGGGTTAAGCAAAATTTCCCTAATGCAGAAAAGACCGTTGCAGTGATTGATAGAAACGATGACAACGATGAAGAAGTTACAAACAATATTTTCAATCATCTTCTCTATATTTGCCAAGAAGATGGGGCATTCGAATTTGTAAAAGAATTTGAAACTGACATTGAACCACTTATTCACAAAAACCTCCTTGAAGCAAGAACAAAATGTACCGAAATTGCAAACTCTGCATTATGGAGTTCATTGATTGAAAACTATTATAAAGCATTTGACATTGCTATCCAAAAAGCAGATTTAAGATCAGATCTTTATAAAGGGAAAAAACTTCCTGTAAGGATAACAGAAACAACATCTGTTCCAACTGTTAAACCTAAATGGCAAAGAATACTTGTTGAAACAAGTATTCCTCAAGAACTTGCAGAAATACAAACTATTGCTCGAAATCTTTGGTAGACATGAAATTATGAAGCAGAAAAGCTTTTTGAAGTAATAGACAAAAATCTATGGGAAAAATCCGAACACAACCCAATTATTTTAATTGATAATCTTTCTGTTGAACACTATGAAAACCTGCTCAAGGATGGTGCTTTCATGGAAAAATACAGAAGGGTTGTTGACGAGTTTACTCGCTATATGAATGAGAGTAAAAACAAAAAACCCGATACAATTGCTTATTTGAGCATGGAATATGGACTGCACACATCCGTTAAAATATACTCGGGTGGCCTGGGAGTGCTAGCGGGCGACTATCTAAAACAAGCTAGTGATGACAATATGAATATGATAGGAATTGGGTTGCTTTACAGGTATGGTTACTTCACACAAAACCTCACTGTAACAGGCGAACAAATGGCTCACTACCAACCCCATAACTTTACGCACATGGCTGCAGTGCCTGCAAGAGATGAAAATAATGAATGGATTAAAATAAGTATTGCTTTCCCCGGCAGAACTTTGCATGCAAAGGTTTGGAAAATTGAAGTTGGCCGTATCCCATTATATCTGTTAGATACTGATATCCCAGAAAATAATTCTTCAGACAGATTTATAACCCATCAGCTTTATGGAGGCGACTGGGATAACAGATTTAAACAAGAATTTTTACTTGGAATTGGAGGTATAAGAGTTTTAGATTCTCTGAAAATTAAGCCTGAAATATACCATTGCAATGAAGGGCATGCTGCTTTTGCAGGTTTAGAAAGGTTAAGAAAACTTGTTCAGGATGAGAATCTTTCTTTTGTTGAAGCAAAAGAAGTTGTAAGAGCCAGCAGTTTATTTACTACTCATACTCCTGTGCCTGCCGGACACGACTTCTTTAGTGAAGATATGCTGCGTACATATATGCCTCATTATGCCGACAGACTTGGAATAAGTTGGGAAACATTTATGAGTTTGGGTAAAATGAACCCAGGAAACCCTCACGAAAACTTCTCTATGAGTGTTCTTGCTACTAAGCTTTCTCAGGAAGTTAATGGCGTAAGTAAAATCCATGGCAAAGTTTCAAGAGATATGTTCAAAGATAATTTCCCTGGATATTTTCCTGAAGAACTGCATATTAGTCATGTAACTAACGGTGTTCATTACGGAACATGGACTGCCAAAGAATGGCAAAAATTATATAAAAACAGTTTTGGAGAAGATTTTCTAAAAGACATATCAGACCAAAAACAATGGGAAAAGATTTTCAACATTGATGATGAGGTAATATGGAATATGGTTAACCTTCAGAGAGTTCATCTTAAAGAATTCATAAAAAACAGGCTTTTCTCTAACCTATCTAAAAGGCCAACAAATCCAAGAATCATTTATCAGATAATTGAAGCAATGGATGACAAGGTCCTTACAATTGGTTTTGCCAGAAGATTTGCTACATACAAGAGAGCTCACCTTATTTTTAACGATTTGAAAAGGTTGTCTAAACTTGTTAATAACCCTGACATGCCTGTTCAGTTTATATATGCCGGAAAGGCTCACCCTGCCGATAAAGCCGGTCAGGATTTAATAAAACATATTGTTGAGATTTCTAAAAAGCCTGAATTTATGGGCAAGATAGTATTTTTGGAAGACTATGATATGGAATTAGGAGCTGCACTAACACGAGGCGTTGACTTATGGCTTAACACTCCCACAAGACCATTGGAAGCTTCAGGCACAAGCGGCCAAAAAGCAGTGCTTAATGGAGTTATGAACTTCAGCGTGCTTGATGGCTGGTGGGCTGAAGGTTATAAACCTGAAGCAGGATGGGCACTCAAAGAAGAAAAAACATATGAAGATCAGGAACTACAGAATGAATTGGATTCTGAGACCATATACAGTATGTTTGAGAATGAAATTATTCCTATGTTTTATAAAAGAAATGATAAGAATATACCAACAGAATGGGTAAGATGGATAAAAAATAACATTGCATTTATTGCACCTCATTATACTAACAAAAGAATGCTTGGCGATTATATCCGTCAGTTTTATAATCCACTTTCTGAAAGAAGTAAAATAATTACCGCAAACAATTACGCAAAAGCAAGAGAAATAGCGAATTGGAAAAATCAGTTGGTAAGCGAATGGGACTCTATAGAAGTTTATTCAAAAGACATAATGAATACTTCAGATAAATCATTGTTGCTTGGAGAAAAATTTCATGCTCAAATAAAACTCGATATTAATGATATTAACCCCGAAGACATCGGAGTAGAAGTAATTTTTACAAGGGAAGCTTTCAATGAAACTGAACTTGTACTTGTTCATGAATTGGAAAGAATTAAAACTGAAGGAAGTTATGTTACATATAATTGTGAAGTGCCGGCAAAACAAGCAGGTATATACAATTACGCTTTCAGGGTATTTCCCAAAAACCCACAATTACCTCACCGTCAGGACTTTAATCTGATTAAGTGGATATAACTTTTTGTGGAATTTATTTTTTATTACTTTTGACATTCTCAACTAAAACAAACTATTATGACAAAATTATTAGAAGGGAAAACTGCTCTTGTAACCGGTGGTTCCCGTGGTATAGGAAAAGCAATAGCAATTACATTTGCTCAGCATGGAGCAAATGTTGCTTTTTCAGATCTTTTTTATGATGATGCAGCTAAATCTCTTGAAAGCGAGCTAGCAACATTCGGTGTAAAAGCTAAAGGATATGCTTCTGATGCAAGCAAAATGGAAGATGCTGAAAAACTTATCGACGAAGTTTTTGCTCACTTCGGACAAATTGACGCTCTCATAAACAATGCAGGTATTACTCGAGATACCCTTTTAATGCGCATGACAGAACAGCAATGGGATGATGTAATAAGAGTTAATCTTAAGTCTGTTTTTAACATGACAAAAGCAGTGCAAAAGGTTATGCTTAAACAAAAGTTTGGCTCTATAATTAACATGAGTTCTGTTGTTGGTGTTGGAGGAAACGCAGGGCAATCGAACTATGCAGCATCCAAAGCGGGAATGATTGGCTTCACAAAATCCATAGCAATGGAATTAGGATCCAGAAATGTAAGATGTAATGCTATCGCTCCCGGGTTTATTGAAACAGATATGACTGCTTCATTACCTGAAGAGGTTAAAAATGAATGGGCTCAAAAAATTCCATTAAGAAGGGCAGGTAAGGCAGTTGATGTTGCAAATCTTACGCTTTTTCTTGCTTCTGATTTATCAACATATATTACCGGTCAGGTTATTACAGTATGTGGTGGTATGAAAATGTAATATTCCCATAATACACTTGTTTTCAGCAATTAACCAGGTGTTGATAAATTATTATTGCTTTTTGTCAATAATAAAATCAACTCCTGGTTTTTTTATTCAAATATTTTAGTATTATTGCCTTATCGTTTATTTCACAATAATAACTCGAGTCTAAATGCTGAATATTAAGAACAAATTATTAAATGACAAGTATTATTTCTTAATAGGCTTTGTTTTAGTAATTCTGATACTAATGTTGCATATATACAGAGAGAATTTTATCTCTGTGGTTGATGTTCATCTTGTGTCATTAAATATTTTTGGTACTAACTATAACCTTAATCTTTTTGATGGTATTTTATTTACTTCCTTTATTTTAATAACAATTTTTACTGCTTGGTATTTCGGCGGACATTCCGCATTCTTATTTGTTTCAATTTCATGGAATTTCGAAGTTGCTCTATTTGTAGTTCTTACAGGAAGATATGAACTCATTGTTGAATTTGTTAATATTTTACTTGTAATCATACTATATTTTACCGAATCTCCACCTGATAAAAAAGCCAGGTTACAAAGACAGATTATTGAAAACACAAACCAACGTCTTATAAAAACAAACAAAATTTTTCAAAGATTTGTTCCTGTTGAATTTATAAATCTTATTGGTAAAAAATGTATTACCGATATTAATGCAGGCGACTCTGCGCAAGAAAAGATAACAATTATGTTTTGTGATATTAGATCTTTCACTAAACTTTCACAAAACATGCAACCAAAAGAGGTTTTCGACTTTCTTAATTCATTTCTAAAAGAAGTTGGACCTGTAATCAGAAAGCATAATGGTTTTATTGACAAATATCTAGGCGATGGCATTATGGCTTTATTTTCAAGGTGCTCGTCTGATGCTGTTAAATGCGCCCTGGAAATGTCGGATGTTCTACGAGAATTTAATAAGAAAAATGAACAATTTAATATTAAAGTAATTCGAACAGGCACGGGAATTCATACAGGTGATTCTATTTTGGGAACAATTGGCGAAGATGAAAGAATCGAAACAACGGTTATCTCAGATGCTGTAAATCTTTCTTCACGTTTGGAAGATTTAACAAAAACATATGGAGTAGAAATTATAATAAGTGAACAGTTATACTTAGAGGTAAAGGATAAAATTAATGCAACTGCAAGATATTTGGATGAGGTAATAATTAAAGGAACCGACTATAAATTAAAAATTTATGAGGTTATTACTAACGGTAAATCCACACTATCTCAATTGAAAATTAAGAATAAGGAAAAGTTTGAAAGTGCAGTACATCTTATGAATAAGAACCAATACAAAGAGGCTCATAAAATATTTTCTGAGATTGCATCTGATTGCAGTGATGATTATCCTGCCAAATATCACATGGCACAATGCAAGCAGTTTATACAAGACTTTAATTAGTACAAAGTCTTTCCGATTGCTTTCCCAATATTTTCGATAATATCACCGGATATTACAGATTCCATTGAAGTATTCTTTGAACTAAGATCGCCGGATAATCCATGCAAATAAACAGCCAATAAACAGCTCTTTAACGGAGAATAGCCCTGAGCAAGCCAGGAGATAACCATTCCGGTTAAGACATCTCCGCTACCGGCTGTTGCCATTCCGGCATTACCACTAGAATTAAAATATACACTCTTATCCGGACATACTATTGCAGTAAATGCTCCTTTTAAAATCACAAATATCCCATATTTAAAAGACAACTCAAGAGCTTTATTTAATCGTTCAAAACTAGAATTAGATTTCCCAGCTATTCTATCCATTTCCCCGGGATGTGGAGTTATAATACTCTGTTTTGGCAGAAACGAAAACCATGTATGATTATTTGCCAAGATATTTATTGCATCTGCATCTATTACCAATGGCTTGGGAGAGTTTTGTATTAGTAACTTCAACACATTTTGCGTTTGCTTCTCAATACCTATACCTGGGCCAATTCCAACTACAGAAAAGCTAGATATATCAGGCAAAGAGGTAATAAAATCTTCATTCTCGTCAGTTAAACACATTGCCTCTGGTAAAGCAGATTGAAAAGGTATGTAACAAGCTTCCGGTATGTATGCAGTTATCAATCCAATCCCTGATTTCAATGCAGCTTTAGATGATAGAAACGCTGCCCCACTTTTGCCTTTGCTGCCTGCAATTAGTAATGCATGGCCAAAATTACCTTTATGCGCAAAAACATTTCTCCTATTATATAATGTTTTTATCAATTCCTTCTGAATAAAATGATATCTTGTATCCAAACTATTAATAAAAGACTTATTAAGACCTATATCTAATATATGCCAAGCTCCTGTATAAACCTCATTTTCAGAAAAGAAGAACGATAATTTAGGATTCTGAAAACTCAAAGTATGATTTGCCTTTATTATATTGTCGGGATTATTTGCAGAATTGTCTTCAGAAAACAAACCGCTTGGCATATCGATAGAAATAACTTTAGATTTAGTTGTGTTTATAAATTTAACTACTTCAGCTAATAACCCCTCCAGGTGACTATTAATTCCGGTTCCAATTAAAGCATCAATAATAAAATCTTTCATACACAAAGATGGGAAGTCATCTTTTGTTCTAATTTCATGCATTACAAATCCACGGATTTTCTCGAGTCGTTTCTCATTTATTACAAAATCTTCAGTAGCTGCATCTTTATGAAAAACTTTATAAACTTCAACATTAAAACCTGAATGAATAAGCATTCTTGCAATCGCCAGGCCATCTCCCCCATTATTGCCCATCCCGCAAAAAACTTTAATATGTGTATTTTTGTCTAAAATTCGTTTTATCCAATCATAACAAGCTTTAGAGGCTCTTTCCATTAAATCAATTGATGCAATAGGTTCATTTTCAATTGTGAAAGCATCTGCTAATTTGATTTGGGAAGCATTAAGTATTTTCATATTTATTAAAGTTTGATATAAACTTTTAAAAAATTACTTATTGTAAAGTTAAAACAAAAAAGGATAACCATAAAAACGGTTATCCTTTTATAATTATGAGCAATTATGTTATGCTCAGTATTTGTTGTGAAAAAAGCTTTTTTACTCTTTTTTCGCAGATTTCTTCTCTGCTTTTGGTTTTTCAGCCTTTTCTTTCTTTTCAGCTTTTTCTTCAGAATCTTCGGTCTTTGGTTTAGCTGCTTTTTTCGTTTTTGGAGCTTCTTCTACAACTGCTGCTGCTTCAACAAATTTATCAGCTTTAGCTTTACTTAATTTTGACGCTGCTGTTTTCTCAATTTCTGTTTTTAAGTTAGCTAAAACATCTAAATCACCAAGAGTTGACTTCTCAAGATTATCTTTCATTTTAGTAACTGCCTTAGTTGTTTTCTTCTCCTTAGATTTCTTTTCTTTTGTTTCTTCATCTTTTTCAGCAGCTTTGGCAGACTGGAAAACTTTTGTATGAGAAACTACGATTTTCTTGCTCTCTTTATTGAACTCTATAACTTTGAAGTCGATAGTTTCGTCCATTTTCGCGGTTGTACCATCTTCTTTAACAATATGACGAGTTGGAGCAAATCCTTCAACACCGTATGGTAGAGCAACGATAACACCCTTATCAGAAGAACCTACAATAGTTCCCTGATGAACAGAATCAACTACAAACACTGATTCGAAAACATCCCATGGATTTTCTTCCAGTTGCTTGTGACCTAAACTTAGTCGGCGGTTTTCTTTATCAACATCCAGTACAACAACTTCAATATTTTCACCAATTTTTGTAAATTCAGCAGGATGCTTTATTTTCTTGCTCCAAGATAGATCGCTGATATGAATTAAGCCATCAACACCCTCTTCAAGTTCTACAAAAATTCCGAAATTAGTAAAGTTTCTCACAGTAGCTGTATGTTTGGAACCTTTAGGATATTTTTCATGAATATTTTCCCATGGATCAGGAATAAGTTGCTTAATACCAAGAGACATCTTTCTTTCTTCACGGTCTAATGTAAGTATAATTGCTTCAACAGAATCGCCAACTTTTAGGAAATCTTGAGCTGTGCGAAGATGTTGCGACCAAGACATTTCAGAAACATGAATCAATCCTTCAACTCCCGGAGCTATTTCAATAAATGCGCCATAATCAGCAATAACAACTACTTTACCTTTAACTTTATCACCAACATTAATATTCTTATCAAGAGAATCCCATGGATGAGAAGTAAGTTGCTTCAGACCTAATACTATGCGTTTCTTATTATCATCAAAATCAAGAATAACTACATTGATTTTCTGATCTAGAGCAACTATTTCTTCAGGATGATTAATTCTTCCCCAAGAAAGGTCGGTAATATGAATAAGACCGTCAACACCACCAAGATCAACAAACACTCCATAAGAAGTAATATTTTTAACTGTTCCCTCAAGAATCTGACCTTTTTCAAGTTTTGAAATAATTTCAGATTTTTGCACTTCAAGCTCGGCTTCAATTAAAGCTTTGTGACTAACAACCACGTTTTTATATTCATGATTAATTTTCACAACCTTGAATTCCATTGTTTTACCAACAAAAATATCATAATCACGGATAGGCTTAACATCTATTTGTGAGCCCGGTAAAAATGCTTCTATTCCAAAAACGTCAACAATTAAACCACCTTTTGTACGGCATTTAACGAATCCGTTAATAATTTCATTATTATCCATTGCTGAATTAACTCTTTCCCAAGAACGTAATGTACGTGCTTTTTTATGAGAAAGAAGTAACTGACCGGTATTATCTTCCTGAGTCTCAACGTAAACTTCAACTTTATCGCCAATTTTCAGATTCTGGTTGTATCTTACTTCACTTGCTGAAATAATACCATCTGATTTGAAGCCTATATTAACAACAACTTCCCTGTTATTAATAGAAACAACCGTTCCTTCTATTACTTCGCCTTCACCAATCGACTTCAGAGTTTCATCATACATTGCTTCCATTCTCTGTCTGTCAGACTGAGAATACGTTTCCTGCTTTTTACCAATAGAATCCCAATCGAATTCACCTGGAATCTGTACAGCAACTTTTTCCTTTTTCTCTGACTTTTCTTTCACAACAGTTTCTTCAACTGTGTTTTCAACATTTGTTTCAGAAGAATTTGTAGCATCTACCTCTTGAGGTAGTTCTTCTTGATTTTCAACATTTTTAATTTCGTTTGACATTAATTTAATTTTGCTTGTGGTACTCGCTTTGTTTAAATATCAAAGAATACCGGGTTAAACATTGATTTTACAGCCCTAAAAAGGGACTGCAAAGGTAGAAAAATAAATAACAAAACAAAAAGATATTTAACTGATAATAAACATATTTCATTTTTTTCTGTCAATTTTTTCTTTACTTATCATAGCTTGCAATATTTTATTAAATTTGAGGGTTAAAGAAAAGATTATTACTATACTCGAAAATCTTAATTATTATGAATTTTACTTTATTGGACAACCTTAAGCTAAAAATGAGGGTTTCCATAATTATCGTTATGATGGTAACTTTTACTATGGTGCTAGTGTCGTTACTGGTTTATTTTTCAAGAAAGAGCGGAACATTTAAAGTTACTGAAGATTGTATTTCTGCTCAACTGGAAGACTTATCTGAGCTTATTGCAGTCTCTTTTGATTTTAATTTAGAACAAAATAGAGATAAAACTCCGGAAAAATTATTAGAAGGAAAGAAATACTATGATAATGGATTTGCATTTTTAATTGACAAAAACGGTAATTGGATTGCAAAGCCACCTGCCAGATTTTCTAATTATTTTTCAAATCAATCAATGTCTAGAATAATATCACAAAATGAAAAAATAATAATCACTGATGGAGAATTTGGAAAGTGCTGGATTTTTTCAACTCAAACAAATAGCCAAATTACGGGAATAGCAGTATTTGAAAAAGATTTCTGGCATCCTACAAGACAACTGACATATATGCTGATTGTAATAGGAATTTGTGGAGGTATCATTGTATTTACTATACTTCTGCATTTCATAATGCAGCCTATTACCAGGCATTTATCTAATCTAGCAAAACAAATAAACAAACTATCATTAGGGATTTTTCCTGAAAAAATAAACATACCAAGAAAAGATGAAATTGGCGATATAGCGGCATCGGTTAACAACTTGATAGTCGGGCTTAGAAAGACAGCGGATTTTGCTGCTGAAATTGGAAAAGGAAATTATGATTATGAATATGCTCCTCTAAGTCAGGATGATGTTCTGGGCAATTCATTACTTGAAACTAGAGAAAATCTCAAAAATGCAGCAAATGAAAATGCTAAAAGGAAAATAGAAGAAGAAGAAAGAAATTGGGCAACAACAGGTTTAGCTGAATTTTCTGATATTTTAAGGTTAGACTATAAAAACATAGAAGATCTTGGATTTAAAATTATTCAAAAACTCATAAAATATCTGGATATTAATCAAGGAGGTTTGTTTATTGTTAATGATGAAAATCAAAGTCAGAAGTTTTTAGAAATGGTAGCTTGTTATGCTTTCGACAGACAGAAATTTGTTGAGCTGAAAATAAATCCGGGAGAAGGCTTAGTGGGTGCTTGTTTCTTAGAAAGAAAAACAACGCATATTAAAAAAGTTCCGGATTCTTATATAAGAATTACTAGTGGATTGGGAGAAGCTAATCCCACTTCCTTATTGCTTGTTCCATTGGTTTTAAATGAGGAAATATTTGGAGTTATTGAACTCGCTTCATTCAAAATATTTCCTAAATATAAAATTGATTTTGTTGAAAAAGTAGCGGAGAGCATTGCCTCTGCTATTTCTAATGCAAAAACTAATGCGAAAACCCAAAAGCTATTGCACCAATCTCAATTACAGGCAGAGCAAATGATTCTTCAGGAAAAAGAGATGAAGCAAAATCTGGAAGAAATGCAAGCAACACAGGAAGAAATGCAAAGACTACTAACCCTTAACAACTTAAGAATTGAGCAAGCACAAGCTATTTCAAATGTCAGAGAAATTTGCTCAAATCCTTTAATTTCTATTGAGGATGCATTCGAAAACATTGCAAAAACAATGATTAATGGCTGGCAATATACTAATTATGCAGCTGCTAGAATTAAATATAAAAACACTGTTGTTGAGAGCTATGGTTTCATGGATACAGCATGGAAGCTCAGTGAGGAAATTGATATCTCCAAAGGGGATTCAGCGGTTATTGAAGTGATATATAACAAGGAATTCCCGAATGCAGACAAAGGACCATTTATTAGGGAAGAGATTGATTTGATTAAAAATATTGCAGCAGTAATTAAAGGGTTTTTACTTGCAAAACAATAAATATTGCTTTGTGTGATTATGGCAAATTGATATTTTAATTTATATTTGTGTTTATTCTGTAGATTTTTGTTATTTGTGTTAATCACTAATAGAATTATTAAATTAATTCATTGATTTAAAGGAACCAAAATGGGATTTTTAAAGAAACTTAAACTTAAGCAAAGGTTTATCATTTCACTGATAATCGCTAATGCAATGATATTTTCTATATTCGGCTATATCGTTTATTCTAACAGGGTAAAAACCACCACAGCTACAATTGATTCAGTAATGTACGGCAATCTGTTGGACTTAATTTCGCTATTCGATATTGCAGACTTTAACCAAAATATAAATAAAACAGAAGCCTCTAACGCATTAAATCAATTATTATACTCTATAAATATCAATGATTCAGAAGTTGAATATGAATTGAGAGACGCCATTAATAACTTTGGAAATAAAATAGAAACAGATCATGGTTTTTACAAACAAACTTTAGACTTTCTTGACAAAAAACTTCCATTAAAAAAATATTATGAAACCGGGTATCCTTTTGTAGTTAGTTATGATGGAATTGTATTAATACATCCGGAAATCAGACACAGGAGCATATCTAGTGAACCGTATTTTCAGGAATTTACTAAAACAGACTTTGGAAAGTATAAAAGGATTAATCCTGATTCAAATAAAAAAGAATGGATTTATTTCATGAAGGCACCTGCACACAGCTTATATGTTTGCGCGGTTGTTATTGAAGATGATGTAATAACAAATCCTATAAATAAAGTAATGCGATTAACCTATGCCTCTTTATTTATCGCATTCTCGTTATTCCTTGTACTAATTAATTGGCTTGCAAATACTGTATTAAAACCGATTAAAAGAATAAGTTCTGTTTTAAACCATATCTCTGTTGGTGATATTCGCAAGGAGGTTAAGATTACAGGTAATGATGAAATCACTGAAATTGCTATCTCTGCCAATAAAATAATTGCAGCACTCAAAGACAAATCCGCTTTTGCTAAAGAAATTGAGAAAGGAAATTTTGCACATAAGTATAAACCGCTTAGCGAACATGATGAGCTTGGTAGAGCTTTGCTCGAAATGCGAGACAGCTTACAGAAATCTCAAAAAACAGAAGCAGAAAGAAAAGCTGAAGATCAAAAAAGAAATTGGGTTACAGAAGGTTTGGCAAAATTTGCTGAATTGCTCAGATTAAACAATGAAGATATTGACAAACTGTCATACAGTATTATTAGCAATTTAGTTACATACCTAAACGCAAATCAGGGAGGAATATTCATTTTAAATGATAATGATGAGCATCACAAGTTTCTTGAATTAAAAGGATGCTATGCTTACGAAAGAAAAAAATTCCTGGAAAAGAAGATCGACATTGAAGAAGGCTTGATTGGAGCTTGTTTTCTTGAGCAATCTACAAATTATATCACTGACCTTCCTTATGATTATGTTCATATAACCAGTGGACTGGGAGGTGCAAGACCAAAATGTCTCATTTTAGTTCCTTTGGTAGTAAATGAAGAATGTTTCGGAGTTATTGAAATTGGCTCCTTTTATGAATTTCAAAAACATGAAATCGAATTCATTGAGAAAATTGCAGAAAGCATTGCTTCAACTATAAATATGGTCAAAACCAACTTCCGAACCGCTGAGTTATTAAAACAATCTCAAATTCAGCAGGAAGAAATGAGGGCACAAGAAGAAGAGATGCGTCAGAATATGGAAGAGCTGCATGCCACACAAGAAGAGATGGAAAGAAAATCTCTAGAAATGGAAGGAATTATGACTGCCCTTGACACTTCTAATTACATTGTAATTTATGATTTATCAGGAAAAGTTCTTTCAATTAATGACCCCTATTTAAAACTACTTGGAATCCGCCGTGATGACGTTGTTGGC
The DNA here is from genome assembly GCA_964601515.1 of uncultured Bacteroidales bacterium. Lineage (GTDB taxonomy): Bacteria > Bacteroidota > Bacteroidia > Bacteroidales > UBA7960 > PWND01. The sequence goes on from CAZRNU010000021.1 coordinate 32,606, forward strand.
AAATCTCACTCCGATAATTTGGTTTTGAACGAAGAACAAAGACAGAATTATAACAGATTTTGGCAGGATTTAAGAGAAGGTATAATTAAGAAAGAGCTCAACAAGGTTCACATTAACGGAAAAGAATATTGGATGCAAGAAACATACGGCCCAATATTCGATAGCTACGGCAAACCATACAAAATATTTAAGGTTGCATACGATGTTTCTGAAAATGTTTATCAATCTCAGAAATTAGAAGAACAGCAAAGAATTATAGAAAAAAACATTCAAGAACTTAATGACTCTAAACTCAAAGTTTTAAGACAATCAGTTGAAATGGAAGGATATGTTCAAGCGATAAATAATGCTTTACCTTCTATAGAGTATGATTTGCATGGCAAAATAATCTTCATAAACGATGCATATATGCGCTTTGCAAGAAAATTCGGACCTATAAAACGAGAGGACCTTATGGATAAATATCATCATGATTTCCTTATTTCTGATGAATATGCTGACAGTGAAGATTATAGAAAATTCTGGGAAGGATTGCAAGCCGGACAAGTCCAAGTGATAGAAAGTCAGAAAAAAATGAACGACAAAAATATTTGGATTAGAGAGTTTTATACTCCGGTAAAGGATGAAAGAGAACAAGTTTTCAAAATCATCAGATTTAATTTTGATATTACTGATCAAAAGATTAATGAAGAGGCCAAAAATGAACTAGACGATAAGATAAAAGATCTTGAGAAAAAATTGGCTCAGCAAACAAAAAAGCAGTAAGTATTAATTTATGGTTATAAAAATTAATAAAATGATCAACAAACTATTACAAAAATACCGCAAACTTAATCTTCAGCAAAGAGTA
>CAZRNU010000022.1:0-32093 GCA_964601515.1 uncultured Bacteroidales bacterium
TGATTATATAAATATTTCCCCGAATACTATAAGCACAACAGTCACATCAAAAGGCACAATAGGATATAACTATCCTAATTTTAATCAAGGATTAGGATTAAAATATAGTTTATATAACAGGTCGCTTATTAAATGCGCAGGTTTAATTATAGGTAATTCAACATCCAAAGTGGTGGATAATATTTATGGAGCAACCGAAGGAACATTTAATCAGTTTTTTAAATCGATAACAAATGCCGAATTTATTAATGAACCCGAAAATTCTCAGCTTGAAATAAAAGGTAGCTTTAATGATGATAATGCCGGTGCATTTGGTATGAACTTAAAGATTGACTATACCATTAAAGCTTGGGAAGATGCTCCCGACAATAAATACATAATTTTGGAATATGATATTATAAATAACAGCGGAGATAAATATTCATCATTATATGCCGGATTTTTCGCCGACTGGATTATACAGGAGAATAAGACCCATAGAGCTTCTTTTGACATTAACAATAACTTGGGTTACGCATATTCAACTTCAGGGGGGTATTATACAGGAATAAGCCTTTTATCTGACCATGATCCAAAACATTATGCATTTGATAATCAAGGCTATGGTGGAAGTTTGAAAATATCAGATGGTTTTACAAGTTTTGAGAAGTATACCGCCCTAAAATCTAATCGCAACTCGGCAGGACTTTTCGACACAAATAATGATATCAGCACTTTATTGGGAAGTGGTCCATTTATTTTAAACCATAACGATACACTTAAAATCGCATTTGCTTTACTTGTGGGAGATCATTTAACTGACCTGATGCAAAGTGCCATAAGTGCAACAGCAAAATATACAGTCAACATAGATGACGACGACGACGACGATGATGACGATGACGACGATAATTATGTTTATGAAACAAATTCACAAAATCAATACAAAATAATTATCAACAGAAATCCCTTCTCCTCAAATATATTCAGCTTCAATTTTGTTGTTTATAACCAAATCTCACTAGGAATAACAATTACAGATATAAACGGAAGCCTTGTTTATAAAAGCAACCCGGAACTACTAAATACTGGGAATTACTCTTATAGCATTGATGCTTGCAAATGGGCACAAGGCACATATCTGATGCAACTTTATACCGGACAAAACGTACAAATCATTAAGATTATTAAGCTTTGACATTCTAAACAAAATTTGTAAATGGACTATTTTGAATTTATCCCTCAAAAACTCATAGATTTTTTGTTAGTTACTCTTTACTCTCTGATTATAGGTATGACTGTAAGAAGGCTATATTCAGAGAAAGAAGGCACCATTGAAAAACTATTTGGTTCTGACAGAACACTCACATTCATTGGAATTTTGGGTTACATTCTGTTTATGGCAGATCCTAAAAACCTTGTTCCATACCTTGGAGGAGGCTTAATAGTTTCAATTTTTCTTGGGATATATTATTACAGAAAGACTCAAGACAAGGAAAATTTTGGTTTCACAACACTAATAGTAGCTCTAATAACTTATTGCATTCCTTTACTAGTATTAACCCAACCACCATGGTTCACTATTTTGGTAGTTGTGACTGTATTATTTTTCACTGAGTCGAAAAAATCATTTGTTGAAATATCAAGAAAATTTGACAAAGATGAGTTTATAACTTTGGCAAAGTTTTTAGCAATTGCAGGAGTTATTCTGCCCATTATTCCAAATGAGTCTATAGTGCCATTTCTGGAAATTACACCTTTTAATATCTGGATTGCTGTGGTAGTAATTTCGGGCATTTCATACTTCAGTTATTTATTAAGAAAATTTGTTTTTGTTAATTCTGGCATAACTATCTCAGCATTACTTGGGGGTTTATACAGTAGCACTGCAACAACTATTATTCTTGCAAAAAAAGGCAGAGATTCCGACTATAATGCAACTCCATTTGCAATTGGGATTATCCTATCTATGGCAATGATGTATTTCAGGATACTAATTCTTATGTTCATTTTTAACAGAGCTTTAGCAGCGCATCTTATGCCATACTTTATCATTATGATATTTGTTTCCATTGCTGCTGCAGGGCTTATTTATTTCAGAAATAAAAGATTTAAAAATGTAATTGAATCAGGCATTGGGGTTGACAGAAACCCTCTTGAGTTTAAAGTTGCTCTAATTTTTACTTTACTATTTGTATCGTTTTCTTTTATAACATATTTCGTAATTGAATGGTTTGGTATTCAGGGATTAAATATATTATCTTGGATTGTTGGTGTGTCTGATATTGACCCTTTTTTATTAAACCTTTTCCAAGGAAAGTTTAACGTAGATGTAAATCTTATTGCTCTTTCAACGATGCAGTCGGTGATAAGTAATAACATCATAAAAACAATTTATGCATCTGTTATCGCCGGCCCAAATCTTAGAAAAAATGTAGTTTTTGGAATGTTAGTAATCATTGCTGCTAATGTGGTCTTGCTTTTCTTCTTGTTATAAATGATCCTTTAAATGGAAAAAACCGGCAAAGCATTTATTATAATTATTCTAGTAGTAGTTTTTGCTATTGCAGGTATTTGGTATGCCTTACTTGAATTGCAGAAAAGGTCAATCGACTCTTCTATTGACATGTATAGTTTTGTAGCCTCAGATGCAGCCATACTTCTTCATATAAAAGAAACAGACAATATACTTAGTGAATTATTTGCAAACAAATTATTTGCTGAACCCGCTATAAAATCGTTGCTCGGACAAATCCCTGATTATTTTATTTCGGGCATAGATTCATTAAAAACATTAAACCCAAATCTTTATAATGAAATTATAGCGAGCCAATGCCTCATTTCGATTCACCAAAGACAAGAAAAACTAAATTACTTGTTTCAATTCAGATTTAGCAATAAAATTGATTTTGAGAGCATTAAACAAGCATTAGAAATAATACTTAAACCCAAAAAAACAGAATCACTTGTTTTTCTTGAAAGCAATATTATCACATCAGAACCAAACAACAGCGAAGAAAAAATAAGCTGGACATTATTCAAAGGAAGCCTTCTAATTTGCAAAAACAAACAAATCATAGAGCAAAGTATAACAAACTTCTCTTCTGAAAGAAGCATTGACAAAGATGAGGAGTTTAAAAAAATTCGCAGAACTGCCGGCATTCAAAATAATAATTTATTTATTGATTACAGAAAGCTAAGCCAATATGACCATAATGCTTTTGTAGAAAGAACATTGCCATTGGGAGTGTTTTCACATATTGCAAACTGGGGCGCTTATGATATAATCTCTTTAGATAATCAGATAATGCTCAATGGGTACCTATCAAAAAGTATTTCGGGCAACTGCTTTTTATCTTCATTACACAATCAAACCTCTTTTGACGAAGGGATTTTCAACATTATACCTGAGAAAACAATACTATTGAATGTAGTCGGAATTGAAAATATGAGTTCTATGAATGATAAGCTTAAGTCATATTTTTCCGGCAACGATTATTTCTTAGAATATTTAAAAAATGTAAGTATTCATGATGATAAATATTCAATAAAAAGCCATGAAATTCAAAACTATATTGATGGGTTTCTTGCCTTAGGACTGATTAGTAATAATGATAATGAAAACTTCTGGTTCTCAATTATAAAAATTAAAAATTCTGATGATTTTGTTGATTCAATAATTTCTGAAAGGACAAATCTTCAAATAACTCAAGAAAATATTGATTATACTGATAATTATCTTGACTCAGCAATGTCGATTTACAGACTTTCAGAAGATAATATACTTTTTCAGGTAATCACAGGCGGATTAATATCAATGAGTTTTGAGTATGTTGCAATAAATGACAGTTTGTTAATTGCAACAAATGACAGCATAGGACTTGTTGACATATTAAATTCAATTAAACAACAAAAAAGCATAAAAACTCAACCAAATTTCTCGTCTTCTCTTAATTCATTTCACAAGAATTCAAATTATTTCTTCTATTCTGCTTTCCCCGATGGATTTGACAAAGAAACAATATCAGATAAAGCATTTGATTTCTTAAATTCTAACAAAGATGGGCTTTCAGCTTATGGAAATGTTGGAATAGAAATACTTCAGCACAGAGACGGATTATTTTATAATATAATTTCCATTACCGGGAAAAATGAATACAAAAAACCAAAATCGGGATATTGGGAACTCAAGCTTGATACAATTATTCATAAAGGACCATATTTAGTTAATAATCATATTGATGGCAGCAAGGAAATTATTTTACAAGACAAACATAATAACCTTTATTTAATTAACGATCAAGGAGATATTCTTTGGAAACAAAAGATATCAGGACCGATAATGTCGGATATTATTCAGGTAGACATATACAAAAACAACAGATATCAATATATTTTCAATACACGTAATTTTATACATCTTTTAGATCGCAACGGTCAATATGTTAATGGATATCCAATAAGACTAAAAAATACAGCTTCAACAGGACTAGCTGTTTTTGATTATGATAACAATAAAAACTATAGAATAATTATACCTGCAGAAAATAAGAGGATTTACAATTTCAATATTACCGGAAGAGCAATAGATGGGTGGAAAGAAATAAAAACAAATGATACGGTTGTAACTTCGCTACAACACTTAAAAATTGAAGGAAAGGATTACATTTTCGTTAAAGATAAATCCGGAAATATTTATGCAACCGACAGAAGAGGAGTAAGCAGAATAAACATTCCAAAAAATACAGTTACATCTTCAAAGTCAAATATTTATTTAGGATACGATAATGAAGCACCATTTTTTATTACATCGGGCATTTATGGTGAAATAATAAAGATTTTTTTAAATGATAAGACTGAAGTTTCATCTTTTATAAAATTATCCGACAGTCATTGCTTTGCATATAGCAATTTCAGAAATCACGACGAAAAAGACATAATATTATTAGATAATGGAAATTTGTACGTTTACGATATTAAGGGCGTAGAATATATTAATAAGCAAATTTCAACATCCAAAAACATATTTTTGGGCAATATTATAACTATAGATGAAGACTATTACATTCAAGTTATTGATGTAGATAACAGCCAAGTTGTTCTGATTAACAAAAATGGCTATATAGAAACTGAATATATTTTTGAAAGCGATAGGCAGATTATACTAGAAGATTATAAGATAGAAAATAAAATAAAAATTATTTCAGCACACAGAAATTATATCAAAGTATATGAAAAATAATGCTAATACTTGAGTGATTTTTAATAATTTTGCTAGGAAACTTACTATTTATTTGTTTTTCGCATAAGAAACTAACAATATAAATTACAATTATGAAAGCAATCAAATTAAAAGGAAAAGTAAAAAAATTAATTGTTTTTATTTTACTTATTCCATTTTGGAGTGGCTGTGATTACAGCTATTTAGACATGGAAGAACTTCCTGAATATGAATATTCATCAGAATGGATATTACCATTATTAAAGTCAAAAATGAACATTAACAGTTTGTTCATCGATAGCGAAGACCAAACAGTATTCATAGATAATGACGACTTAGTGTGGCTTATTTATCAAGGTGAACTATATTCTATTACAGGAGGCGAAGAATATAGCATTCCAAATCAGTCATTCAACTATGATTTAACCTTTAATGGAGCAAATAAAAATAAAGCCACTTTCTTTCAACAAATATCTTTTAATCCGCAGGATGATGAAGATATTAGAAAGATTATTTTTACAAGTGGCCAGATGAATTTCTCTGCTCTTTCGCCACAACTTGTATTAGAAGGTGTTCAATTACAATTTGACATAACTATTTTGAATTCAGATGATGGCAGCGGAAATCCAATTTCTTTTAGCACTCAACTTGCACAATCATCACAAGTAAGTCTTGCTAATAAAACATTGAATTTCGCTGCAAATCAAACACTTACAATTCAGCTGGATGTTACAGTAATTTCAGGAACGCCCTCAAGCCCACCTTACACAATAAACTTATCACAGAGCTTTTCTAACCTTGACTATTTTGAACTGCAAGGCTATATGAAGCAACGTTCATTTTCTTTAGGAAGTGATGATGTTGACCTTGGATTTTTTAAAAATGTTGTGGATGGGGAAATATTCTTTGAGGACCCAACAATTGAGATAAAAGCAGAAAACTCTTACGGTATTCCTATTGACATTCATTTTGATGCTTTTTTCTCATCTTATGATGAAGACAAAGTAGATGTAACAGGAAATCCTGTGCCTGACAATCCATGGAGAATTAATTCTCCAACAATAATGAATGCAGGCACTGTTGTTCCGACTGAATATGAAATCAATAAAACAAATTCAAATATTCATGATGTTATTGCTATTATGCCAAAGACTGTATCTTATGATATTAGAGGAGAAACAAACCCTGATGGAAACACACAACTAAACCATGTTAGAAAAGACAGTCAGTTCAGAGTTGGAGTAATAGTTAATCTTCCGCTTCATGGTTGGCTAAGACTCGCCGGATTTAGAGACACTATGGATTTTGTATTACCAGAAGTTGACAACATTGAATATCTTGAACTTGTAATTAACACAGTTAACACCATTCCGGTTACTTCGTTTCTGCAAATGGATGCATTTGATGCAGATTACAACTTCCTGAAAACTATATTAAGAGGTGATCAGGCATTGATATTGGCAGCAGAAGTAGATTTTGACGGAAATGTATTGAGTGAGAAGAAGTCTACAACTTCCATTAGAATTGAAAAAGAGGAATTAGAAGAGATTAAAAATGTTGCACACCTTGTTTTCAGGGCCAAAGTAACTTCATATGGCGACGGTCAAAGAAACATAAAAATATTCTCTCATAATGAATTAAATGTTTATGTCGGGGTAAAAGCCGGCATAAAGCAAGTAGTTAATTTTGGAAGTGAAGAGTAAAAATTAATTAAATTATTCTGACAGAAAAGACATAGTTATGACAACATTCATTTTAAATAAAATCCAATTTCGTTTTATTGTTTTATTTTTATTCCTTTTGGTATTGGCAACACAATCATATGGTCAGCAATACAATACTATTTATTGGATGCAAGGAATTCCACAATATGTTTATAGCAACCCAGCCCACCAAACTGATGCAAACTGGTATATAGGCATGCCGGGTACTTCTAGCATATACGGGGGATTCGGCAATTCAGGTTTCAAAATTTCAGATTTACTTAGAATGGATGCAAATAATAATCCATACTGGGACGAAGCCAATTTTCTCTCAAAGCTTAAAAATAAAAATTTACTATACGCCGATGCTCAAATTGAGGCTTTAGCATTTGGTTTCAGGTTTAAAGAGAAGAACTATTTTCATTTTAACTTTTCCGAAAAAATTTCTGTCCAAATGGGTTACCCAAAAGACCTTTTCTTGTTGGCTCTTGAGGGAAATAATTATTTCGTTGAAAACACAGATCATGGAGATGCAAATTTTGACGGCCTGGGATTAAATATTATGCACTACAGTGAAGCAGGATTAGGTTATTCCAGAATATTGAACGATAACATTAACATTGGAGGAAAAGTAAAGATATTATTCGGACATGCAAATGCTTACATGAAATCAAATGATTTGAGATTTAACACAAATCCTGAAACATTTGCTCTTACATTATACACAGATGCAACAATCAACACATCTCTTCCAATGGAAATAGGCCCAATAGAATTGGGAGGCGATGATGATGAAAATGAAAGTGAGAATGGGGATGAATTTGTTTTTGATCCGGTTGAATATCTGGTAAATTTTAACAATTTTGGACTTGCAGGCGATCTTGGAGTTGTTTATCATTATGATGAAAAAATTACACTTGCTTTAAGTATTATTGACCTTGGTTTTATTGGTTGGAAATCAGGCGTTGAAAACCAAAGAGTTACCGGAGAAGTTATGTATGATGGTATTGATATCGGCAACCTTTTTGAACTTGCCGGATTTGTAGAACCAATTGATGATAATGGTGATGAACCATCTGACCCTTTGGATCAGGCATTAGAGAATTTTGACATTGCATACTCACAAAACTCGTACTCTGTTTTTATGTCACCAAAAATATTTGTTTCAGCAAAGTATATTCTATCCGAAAAACACAATGTGAGTTTCTTGGCTAGAGGCAATTTTTTTGAAAGTAAATTATATCCTGCATTGACATTAGCATATAATATTCAGCCAATAAAACCTGTGGGATTTACACTAGCATACAGTTATATGAATTATAATTATATGAATATTGGTTTTGGAATGCATCTGAACCTTTATCCGTTTCAACTATATTTAGTAGCAGACAATATTTTCCCGGCATTACAACCACATACAGTACAAACAGCAAATATTCATTTTGGCATAAACTGGGTATTTGGATATCGTAAGAAATCAGACCCAAGCAAACCATTTTGTGGTTGGTCTTTTTAAAATAACCATCTGATATGGAAATAAATTATATCGGAGAGCATCTTCTTCCTGGTATTGCAGGTAAAAGTCTTATCTATTTAGCATTTTTAGGTGCAATATTCTCTGTAGTTTTCTACATTTTTGCTTCTAGAAACAAATCTGGTCTAAATAAGTGGGATAAACGTGCTGACTATATTTTTGTATTGCATAGTCTCTCTCTGTTTATCTCAGGAGCTCTTTTAATGTTTTTGCTACTCAATAGATACTACGAATATAAGTATGTTTGGATCCATGCGGAAAACAATCTCGGGGCAGAATATCTTATTGCAGGCTTCTGGGCAGGGCAAGAAGGAAGTTTTCTTTTCTGGACTATTTGTCAGGCCATTTTCGGATTTCTGATAATACGCTTTGAAGGAAGTTTTAAAAATGAAGTTATGCTCGTGCTAAGTTTGTCACAAGTATTTATGACTTCTATGATACTTGGAATTTCTATTGGCACTGTTGATATTGGCATGAGCCCATTTTTATTGTTGAGAGAAGCTTCAGAAAATATTGACGATCCGTTTTTCTCAAATCCTGAATATTTAAAGCTAATAACAGATGGAAACGGATTAAATCCTTTGCTTAGGAACTTTTGGATGATGTCGCATCCTCCTGTTTTATTTATTGGTTTTGCAGCTGCTTTATTACCTTTTGCATATGCAATCGCGGGAATGTGGAAAAAACAGTATCACCAATGGATAAGGCCTGCCCTACCATGGACTTTATCGGCTATTTTGTTTCTTGGGGCCGGCTTAATGCTTGGCGGAGTTTGGGCTTACGAGTCGCTAACTTTTGGTGGTTTTTGGGCATGGGACCCCGTAGAAAATGCTTCACTTGTGCCATGGCTAATTTTGTTAGTATCTCTGCATCTTATGCTAATAGCTAAAAAAAATAAGAATACTTTTTTGCCAGTTTTTATTTTTACAATACTGGCATTTTTATTTGTGATATATTCTACTTTCCTTACAAGAAGTGGAATTCTTGCTGAAACATCTGTGCACTCTTTCGGAAATGACGGTATGGGGTTGCACATTCTTCTTTACATTGTATCTTTTATAGTTTTTGCGGTTTTCTTTATAATAAAAAACATAGGGAAATTTCCAATAGATACAAATAAGGACTTGTTTTCAAAAGAATTTTGGTTGTTTATAGCGGCACTTATAATTGTGCTTTCCGCTTTTCAAATCATATTTACAACATCATTACCTGTAATAAATAAAATCTCAGGCGCTAATTTTGCTCCTCCTACTGATGTAGTTGCTCATTATAATAAATGGCAAACACCTTTTGCAATTATTATAGCATTAATGCTAGGCGTAGGAAATTATCTAAAATGGGGTAAAAACAAAAGCAAAGAATTCATTAAATCTTCCTGGTTTGTAATTGTAATTTCATTTACAGTACTTATTATTACGCTTATTTTCTATCCTATTCAAAACATATTTTATCAAATAATGCTGTTATTTGGTTATTATGCATTGTTTAGCGCGTTGGATAATCTCTTCAGATTTAAACAATTACATATTTCAACCGGAGCAGCAATAAGTCATTTGGGGTTTGCTTTGTTTTTGATTGCCATAATCTTAACATTTTCGAAAAAAGAAGTTATAAGCAAAAACACAAGTGGATTTTCGTTAGGAGGAAATTTCTCAGAACAAGAAAATCTGCTTTTAATAAAAGATGAGATTCTACCAATGGGAAATTATCATCTGGTATACAAAAGCAAGGAAATGAAGGGTGAAAGAATTATTTACACAATTGATTTCTTGAAAAAAAACAAAGAAGGAAACTATTATAAAGCATTTTCAAGTTTCCCATCTATTTTGATAAATGAAAAGATGGGAAATGTATTTGAGCCTTACTCCAAGATATATCTTTTTAAAGACATTTTCACATATATAACATTTGCCGAAGTTGAAAAAGACAAAAATAAGGAATCATTAGAGCTTATAAACAAATCAGAAATAGCATTGAAAGACACTATTCTGGTAAATAATAATAAGCTTGTATTTAACGATATTAAAACAAGCATTGATGAAAACAATGCGGATAATAAAATAATTGTTACTGCTAATTTTAGCCTAATAACTCATTTCGGACAAGTTTACACCCTATTGCCCAAATATCAAATTGACAATGGAGAGGTAGTTTACAAAGATGATTTAGCAACAGACTTGGGAATTGTTTTACGATTATCCGGTATTTCTGAAAAACCTTACCATATTAGCATTGAAGTTCTACAAGAAAGAGAAGAGTTTATAATTGTTAAAACCATACTGTTTCCATTCATAAATATTCTTTGGTTAAGCCTTATTATAATGCTTATCGGGATTTTTATTGCTTTGCGAAAAAGGTGGAAACAATACAAAAATATCATTCAATGACAAAAGGCATTGAAAATATTGTAATTATTGGCTCAGGAAATGTAGCTACACATTTAGCAATGGCTCTATTGCAAAGCAATAAAAAAATTATTCAGGTAATAAGTAGAACAATAACCTCAGCTCAGGCTTTGGGAGATGTATGCAATTGCCCATTTACATCAAATATTAATGAGGCTTTTGACAATGCAGACCTATATTTGATTGCCGTTCCGGATGATTCTATTAAAGAAATTGTAGAAAAATTTCCATATAAAAATAAACTTCTTGCTCATACAAGTGGAAGTGTATCTATGGATTTACTAAAAGACACATCGACTAATTACGGTGTGTTTTATCCATTGCAGACATTTACAAAAAATATTCCGTTGGAATATGAAAACATTCCTTTCTGCATTGAAGCCAGCACAAATGAAAATACCGAACAATTAATTCAACTCGCAAGTGCCATAAGCAAAAATATATACAGAATTGACTTTAAACAAAGAAGACAATTACATCTTGCAGCAGTATTTGCTTGTAATTTTTCAAACCATATGTACAGTATAGCTGAAGATATATTATTTCAGGAAGCAATACCATTTGATATTCTCAAACCATTAATCAAAGAAACTGCAAGAAAAATTGAAGTCCTTTCTCCCAAGATGGCTCAAACAGGGCCTGCTGTCAGAAATGATAAATTAACAATAACTAAACATTTAGATAAACTTAAATGCTTTGAGGATTATCAAAATATTTATACTTTTATGACCCAAAGCATTCAAAAGGAACAAAAAAGAAAATAAATTCATTCATCAGTCTATGACCAACTATAAAAAATTGTTATTATCGATAAAAACATTTATATTTGACGTTGATGGAGTAATGACTGATGGCATTGTAATTCTGAGTCCTGATGGCGATATGCTTCGGACAATGAACGTAAAAGATGGATATGCTCTTCAGCTCGCTGTCAAAAAAGGATACAGAATCATTATAATTACAGGTGGAAGATCAGAGTTGGTAAAGAACAGATTTACTGCATTAGGAATTGAACATATTTATATTGGTGTAAATAATAAGCTTGAGCTCTTTCACAAATTAGTTAAAGAGCTCAATTTAAATAAAGACTCTATCTTATACATGGGAGATGACATTCCTGATTATAAGATTATGAAAGAAGTTGGAGTGGCAGCTTGTCCGGCTGATGCAGCAGAAGAAATAAAAAAAATTTGCAAATATATTTCTTTGTATGATGGGGGAAAAGGCTGCGTTAGAGATGTTTTAGAACAAGTTATGAAGGTACACAATACATGGTTTGATGAAGATGGGTTTTCATGGTAATAAAATTTGAATAATATGTTGGCTTACCTTAAGCTTTTTAGATGGCAAAATCTATTAATCCTTATTCTTATACAAGGGTTATTTAGATACTGTATAGTTAAACCTTTGCTTTTAATGTTCGACTATGATCTTGCTCTGTCAGATATTGATTTTGGCATTTTAGTATTGGCAACTGTTATAACAAGTGCAGCAGGATATGCAATTAATGATTACTTTGATATAAAAACCGACAGAATTAATAAACCCCATAAGATTATACTCGGAAAAGCACTTTCCAGGCGTGCAGCCATCTCTTCACATATAGTTCTCAATATAATAGCTATTTTATTAGGATTCTATCTTTCCTATAAAGTTGGCAATTGGTCACTTTCATTTATTTTTATTGCAATAATTATTGTTTTGTGGCTTTATTCCATAAGGTATAAGAGAAAATATTTTATTGGAAATTTTATGATTAGTATTTTGGCGGCATTTGTTATTGCCATTGTTTGGATTTTTGAATACAATGCACTTGCCAATTTTAGCGAAGCTCCAATTAGTGTTAATGTTTTGGTTGTTGATGACTTTGTGAAAATATTTGCATTGTTTGCATTCCTTACTACACTTCTTAGGGAAATAATTAAGGACATTGAGGATATTAAAGGAGATGCTAAGACAGGTTGTAGAACAATCCCGATTGTTTCAGGCGTCAGAACTTGTAAAAATATACTTATATTTCTTGCTATTGTTATAATTGTCTTTACGGGATATTTTCAATTGGTAATGCTTGATTTTGAATTATTTGGATCTCAATATCAGTTTAATTTGCTTTTTGCATACGTCTTATTAACTGTACAAATACCTCTTATACTGCTAATAAATAAGATTAATATTGCAAAAGAAAAAATTGACTACCAAGTACTTAGCAGATTGGCTAAGTTTATTATGATAACCGGTATCTTTTCAATGTTTCTATTGTATTTCTATTTAACCTAGTAATGCATTTTTTTGAAGTTTTAAAAGATTTTGATATAATTCTTGGCTCTAGGTCTCCAAGAAGAAAATGGCTTTTAGAAGAATCCGGTATTCCTTTCAGAGTTTTGGTAAAAGAAACAAATGAAGACTTTTGTAATAATCGAAGGCCGGATGAAATAGTTATTTCGCTCAGTAGATCTAAAGCAGAAATGTTTACAAAAGAATTAGAAAATGACAAAACCATTGTTATTACTGCTGATACAATTGTGGTTATTGATGGAAAAATCATTAATAAACCCGGCAATGAGCAAGAAGCAATAGAAATGCTGAAATACTTGTCGGGAAGAACTCACGAAGTGTTTACCGGAGTTTGCATCTTAGGAAAAAATTTTCAAAAAGAGTTTTACGACAGGTCTCTTGTAAGATTTATGCCATTCGAAGAGGAGGAAATTATTTATTATATCAATGAATACAAGCCATTCGACAAAGCCGGATCATACGGCATTCAGGAATGGCTCGGTTTTGTTGGCATTGAAAGTATTGAAGGTTCTTTCTTCAATGTAATGGGACTACCTATTCATAAAGTTTACTCAGCATTGAAAGATTTTGTGAAGAATATTTCCTAATCTCTCCGTCCCAAAAATATCCAGATATAATAAAGCAGTGTTGCTAAAGAGCCAAGTGCAGCGACAACATATGTTGTTGCAGCCCATTTTAAAGCATCTTTTGCATAATAGTGTTCTTTGCCCGTTGTTAATCCGGTATTTTCGAGCCAAACTAAAGCCCTCTTTGTTGCATTAAATTCAACAGGTAGAGTAATAAAACTAAACAATGTTGTTGTAGCAAACATTATGATTCCTGCAAATAGTACTTGAGGAAATGACTCAATAGTCAGAATTCCTATAAGGAGTATCCATTGCATATACTTAGAACTAAAACTTACAATTGGGACAAGAGATGAACGCATTTTCAAAAATGAATAAGCTTTTGCATGCTGAACTGCATGTCCACATTCATGAGCAGCCACTGCTGCTGCTGCAATACTCCTTCCATTATAAACCTCTCTGCTAAGATTAACAGTTTTGTCGAGTGGATTATAGTGATCGGTCAGACGACCTGAAGTACTTATTACTTTAACGTTTTTTATCCCATTTTCGATAAGCATTTTTTCAGCAACTTCCTTACCTGAAAGTCCTGAGCGCAAAGGCTCTTTTGAATACTTAGAAAATTTTGATTTTAAGATGCTAGATACAATATAGCTTATCAGCATAAAAACTCCAAAAATTACATAAATTCCTATTCCCATATAAAAAAATATTTAAGGTTAATAACGCACAAGATTGCATCAAATTATAAACCATTTATTTATTCTGCCATTTTGTCGGATTAAAACAAATAGCCATTTAAACATTTTTAAGGTAATTTTGCAAAAAACAAAAGAATTATGGAACAGATAAAAAAAAAGAGAAATCCTTTAAGAAGGATTTTTTACTATTTTCTTCAGGGCTTTCTTTACGTTGCACCAATTAGTATAACATTATATGTTATATACGCTGCACTAGACTTTATTGATGGCTTACTGCCATTTCAAATTCCTGGTCTAGGACTAATGATTATTCTTGTGGGAATAACTTTAATTGGATTTTTTGGTTCATTTCTTATTAAAACTCCATTATCTTATTTGTGGAATAAGATTGTGGATCAGGTGCCAATTGTAAAAATGCTTTATTCGTCAATTAAAGACCTGATGTCGGCATTTGTAGGGCAAAAGAAAAAATTTACTGAGCCCGTAATGGTTATCATCAATAAAGACAACAAGCTATACAAACTAGGGTTTGTTACTGAAAGAGACTTATCCGCAATTGGAGTTGGAGCAGATATGGTTGCGGTATATCTTCCGCACTCTTATAATTTCTCAGGCAACCTTTTTCTTGTGGCATCAGAGAATGTGATTCCGATAAATGCTCCATCAACAGAAGTAATGAAGTTTATAGTTTCAGGAGGAGTAACTAAAGTATAAAATTTATATAGCAATTGACAATTTCTTAATAGCTTTGCCAAAATTTAAAAAATGCATAAACCGGTAATTTTAATAACAAATGATGATGGCATAATGGCTCCGGGCATTAGGCATTTGATATCATTTATGATAGAACTTGGAGACATTGTAGTAGTTGCCCCTGACAAACCCCAAAGTGGTATGGGGCATGCAGTAACTATTTCGTCGCCATTAAGACTGAAAAAAATAAGTGCTGATGGAGAATACCCTGAATACAGTTGTAGCGGTACTCCTGTAGATTGCGTCAAGATTGCGGTAAACAAAGTACTACATAAAAAACCCGACTTAATTGTGAGCGGTATAAATCATGGCTCAAATGCGTCAATAAATGTAATATACAGTGGCACTATGTCAGCTGCCATAGAAGGTGCAATGGAAGGCATTCCCTCAATTGGATTCTCTTTAATGGATTATAGTCTTGAAGCAAATTTTTTAGCGGCTAAAAAATACATAAAACAAATTTCAGCTAATGTACTTGAGAAAGGATTGCCTCAAGGTTGTTGCCTTAATGTGAATATACCTGCTGTAGTGGAATCAGAGCTGAAAGGAGTTAAAATATGCAGGCAGGCACGGGGTAATTGGGAAGAAGTATTTGATCAGAGAAAAGACCCCAGAGGGTTAGATTATTATTGGCTATCAGGCGAATTTAAAGTGCACGAGAATAGTAAAGACACTGATGAATGGGCATTGCAAAATAACTTCATTTCTGTTGTTCCCGTTCAATTTGATTTCACAGCACACAATTTTATTCCTGAATTAAAAAATTGGAGGTTTAATGTTTAATAAAGACTCTTGGGTATTGGGTGCCATTATCGGCATTTTATTACCGGCTGCTTCATTCGGAATAATTTATCTTATTCTTGGAATTTCAGGCATAGACAATACAAATGGTATGACATCTGCCGGAAAATATTTCAAAACATCAAACATTCTGCTTATTTCAATTTTTACCAATATGCTTCCTTTTAGGATTTACATGGTAAACAAAAAATATGACAAAACAGGCAGAGGCATTTTAGGAACTACAATTATTTATGCAATATTATTTTTCATTCTATTCTTGTAGTAACCTATCAAGCATATTAAAACAACAAAAACTCCAAAAATAAGAAATGAAGTATTATCTAATAGCAGGCGAGGCATCAGGAGATTTGCACGGTTCTAATTTAATGAAGCAAATTGCTGCTATTGACAAAAATGCAAATTTCAGATTCTGGGGAGGCGATAAGATGTCTGTGATTGGCGGTAAACCTGTAAAGCACATTAAAGAACTGGCTTTTATGGGTTTTCTTGAAGTCTTGTTAAATATTAGAACTATTCTCAAAAATTTTTCAATATGCAAAAACGACATTCTACAATATAAACCTGACGCATTAATATTAATAGACTATCCTGGCTTTAATTTAAGGATGGCTAAATTTGCAAAAGAAAACGGCATCAAGGTAATATATTATATTTCACCTCAAATTTGGGCTTGGAAACAATCCAGAGTGCACAAAATTAAGAAGTGTGTTGACAAAATGCTTGTTATTCTTCCTTTTGAAAAAGACTTTTATTCAAAATTCGACTTTAAAGCAGATTTTGTTGGTCATCCTTTGCTAGATGCATTAAACAGTAATTTCTTCGAAACCGATAAGAATGATTTTGTTAAGATTAATAACCTTAATAATAAACCCATTGTTGCAATTTTGCCAGGCAGCAGAAAACAGGAAATTACCAAAATGTTAAAAATAATGACTGAAACTCCAAGTAAGTTTGCAGATTACCAGTTTATTGTTGCCGGAATGTCATCTCAACAAATTGAGTTATATCAAAGGTTTTTAACCGATTCAGAAATTAAAATTATTTTTGACAAAACGTATGAATTATTAAAACACAGCGAAGCCGCTATTGTAGCTTCAGGAACAGCAACTCTTGAAACTGCTCTTATTGGTATACCTCAAGTGGTATGTTATAAAGGAGGAAGGCTGTCTTATCATATTGCAAAAATACTCGTAAAGATTAATTATATATCTCTCGTTAATCTTATAATGAATAAAAACGTTGTGAAAGAATT
The DNA here is from genome assembly GCA_964601515.1 of uncultured Bacteroidales bacterium. Lineage (GTDB taxonomy): Bacteria > Bacteroidota > Bacteroidia > Bacteroidales > UBA7960 > PWND01. The sequence continues at coordinate 17,214 of CAZRNU010000022.1, forward strand.
AATACAAAACGACTTTAACATTAAAAACCTGACAAATGAATTATCTGAATTGCTAAATAACAAAGAATACAGAAACAACATATTAGAAGAGTATAAGATTCTTAAACAAAAACTTGGGGGAATAGGAGCATCTCAAAAGGCCGCAGAAATAATTACCAACTTTTTAATCACAAATGAATAATTTCTATCGTTATATAATTATCATTATTTTTTCCCTTCCATTAATAGCAAAAGGGAACACAAATCTTTCCTTGCCCCAAAAAATAGATATCAGGATATTCTCAGGAAGTGAAATAAACGAAATTAACTTAACAAGTTTAGAAGGCAGATATCTCTTATATTCTGACAATGAAACAAATGCGCCGCTATTAAGTTTAAGAAAATTTTCTACCATAAAAATAAAAGCAAAAGACAGCAAAATTCTTATAATTAGACGAGATACAATTATACATGAAGTAAGCAAAGTTTTAATCCTTGGTGGTGCTTTTAATAATATAATGCTTTTAAATCCAATAGAGCCTGATTTAGCTTTTCGCATGTATGATGATGATTTTGTTATTATGGCCGCTGATGGAAAGCTTAAAATCATTAACAATGTGTCTCTTGAGAAATACATTGCCGGAGTAGTGCAATCAGAATCAGGGTTTTTAAGACATGCAGTTTACTATCAGGTTCAGGCAACTATTGCAAGAACTTATGCTTTTAAAAACATAAACAGACACGAGGCACAAGGCCACAATCTTTGTGATCAGGTTCATTGTCAGGCATATTACGGCAGAACAGGTTATAATCCGATTATTGAAGCTGTAAATGACTCCAGAGGAACTATTATTATTGATAGAAACTCTCAACCCGTAAACACTGTATATCACGCAAATTGTGGCGGTGAAACTATAAATTCTGAAGATATCTGGCCTCAAGCATTGCCATATTTAAGAAGTGTAAAAGACACTTTTTGCCTAAACAGTCCCGGAGCAAAGTGGGAAATGAAAATAAGTATTGATGACCTTTTAAGATTTGTAGAATCGTCTTATAAGATTAAACTTTCCGAATCAGAAAAAACCCAAATTTTGACATTTACTCAGGATAACAGAAAATTATATCTGGATGAAAATAAAAAAATCCACTTGAGGCAAATAAGAGAAAACTTCAAATTGCGGTCAACTTTCTTTTCTGTTCTAACTGAAAATGATACAATAATATTCAGAGGAAGAGGATTCGGACATGGCGTAGGACTTTGCCAGGAAGGGGCAATGAAAATGGCTCAATATGGATTTTCAAAAGAATACATTATAAAATATTACTACAAAAACATTGAACTAGTCGTTATAGATGATTTTTTTGCAAATTAAATAATTTTTTATCAATTTTGCGCCTATGAAAATTCAACTGGCGCAAATTCCAATGGTAAGAATATTTCTTCCCTTTCTATCGGGAATTATTGTTGCAATTGCTTTGGAACTTGACATCAACGATATCCTATTCTGGACTGTTATTATTTCTTCAATATCCTTTACCATAATTCATTCTGTATTCTTTTCGGCAAATTATAGTCAAAGGTGGATATTTGGATTTATTATATATATATGCCTGTTCTTCTTTGGAATAAAAATCACACAAAACAACAATCAGCTTTATTGGACAAATCATTTCAGTAAATACGGAGATTTCACAGGATATGCTATTATAGAAATTAGTGAACCTATTTCTGAAAAGGCTAACAGCTATCAGATAAATGGACTTGTAACAACAATTATTAATAAAGATTCAATCATAACTACAACAGGAAAAGTAATTGTATATCTAGAGAAAGACTCTATTTCATCTGACCTGAAATATGGAGATATAATAATTATAAAAAACAGGTTTAATGAAGTATCAGCTCCAAAAAACCCAAATGAGTTTAACTATAAAAAATTTCTTTCAAACAATAATATTTATCATCAGGCATATTTAAAATCCGGTGAATGGATATATACCGGATTCCGAGATGGTAACTTAGTAAAACTTAAAGCCAATGAATTAAGAGAAAAAGCATTAAAAATTCTTAGTGAAAATAATATTTCAGGCAGAGAATATGCAGTTGCATCAGCCTTAGTTTTTGGAGTAAAAGAAGATTTAGATAATGAACTAATGCAGGGATTCGCAGGTGCAGGTGCAATGCACATCTTATGTGTGTCTGGACTTCATGTTGGCATAATCTTCTTAATTCTCAATACACTATTAGGATTTTTTAAAAGGATTAAGTATGGTCTAATAATAAAAGCAATATTTATAGTGATTTTAATTTGGTGTTATGCAGCAATAACAGGGTTTTCTCCCTCAGTTCAAAGAGCATCTACAATGTTTACATTTGTTGCGTTCAGCCAAAGTTTTAATCGTTCAACAAATATTTACAATACCTTGGCTGCCTCAGCAATATTTCTCGCGGCCATAAATCCATATATAATAAAAATGATAGGATTTCAGCTATCATATATCGCAGTAATCGGAATTGTTTTCATACAGCCTATTCTTTACAAAAAAGTAGTTTTTAAGAATTTTCTTATCGACAAAGCTTGGGGAATCGTTTCAGTATCAATAGCTGCTCAAATAGCAACCGGACCAATTGGGCTCTATTATTTCAATCAATTTCCCAACTATTTTATACTAACAAACCTTATCGTAATTCCTTTATCTAGCGTTATAATATACATTGCTCTTCTAACAATTGTTTCTTCACCTTTAAGCATAGTTTCAGAATTACTGGGAAGTATATTGTCCAAAATAATCAAAGTTCTAAATGAATCTGTTTTATGGATAGAATCATTGCCGGGCTCAGTTAGTACCAACATATACATAAATTCGTTCGAAATGATTATTATAAGTGTTGTAATTTTTTTATTTTGCTTAACATTTTTATTCTTTAAAAAGAGCCTATTAAAGCCGGCTCTAATTTTTTTGCTAATACTTTTATGTTCATTTAGTTACAGGACCATTAAAACTACATCACAAAAACAATTTATTGTTTACAATGTACCAAGAACTACTGCAATAGACTTTGTTTCAGGCGACCACCGACTATTTATAACTGCAGATTATCTGGAATTAGATTTTAAAAAAATAGACTTCCATGTGAAAGGTAATCGTTTAACTAATGGAACATTATATAATTTTGACATTTATGATATAAATTCTTCTGACGCAAGAACTAATGATAGCTGGGCTTTTAGTAAAAACTTTTTGGATTTCGAAGGGAAAATATTCTATTTTTTAAACAAAAACAGTCAAAAAATTTTATTTAAAAATGAAATTGATGTTGATTATCTAATAATATCACAAAATCCAAAAACAAAACCGGATGAGATTATAAAAAAGCTAAAACCAAGGGTTATAATATTGGATTCATCCAACAACAGTTTTACTGTTAAAAGATGGGAAGAAGAAAGTAACAATCATGATATAATATTTTGGTCGGTTAATACGCATGGAGCATATTCATCAACGCTGTAGAATATAAAAATCAAATATTTTACAAATTTTATTACTTTTGTTAGTTGTGGTATGATTTTTATTTAATATTTAGCATAACCTAAAAACACCCTGATATGTTCAAAAAGACATTATTTTTATTTGTGATGGTTTTCATTTCTGCATATACATATTCACAATCAGCTGCTGATTTTGCACGCAGAGCAAATTCTAAGTTGGAGCTTGGGGATTTTCGAGGTGCAATTGACGATTTTTCTAGTTGCATAAGGCTACAACCGGATTTTGAAGTTTTATATAAGGCATATTTTGGAAGAGGATTTTGCAATTTTCAATTAGGAAATTACAAAGATGCAAAGAAGGATTTCGATCTTTCTATTAGAGTATATGCAAATGATGCGGAAGTATATTTTTGGAGAGCATACACCAAATATCGCTTAAAATATTCTGCAAGTAGTGAAATAGCAGACTACAACAGGGCTATAACTCTTCAACCTGATTATGCGGAAGCATACTTTAACAGAGGGCAAGCGAGAATAAAAAACCGTCAAGCCAGAGCAGGCTGCAATGATTTAAGAAAAGCTTATGAATTGGGCTTTGAAGAAGCTCATATTCATATTCGAATTCATTGCGGTGAATAATTTAGTTATTTCCTTCGAAGTTTAATCAAATCGCCTGCTTTGGGCTCATCTCCAGGGTTAAGACCATTCCTTTTATAGATATACTTTGTTTTTACACCATATTTCTGTGAAATATCATGAATACTTTCCCCTTGCATAACAGAGTGAGTGCTCACTTCTGCCCTTCTTTTCTTTGGCTGTAAATAAACTATTTGACCCGGAGTAATAACTGCATTCTTTTCAAGCTCATTGTATTTATATATTTGCCATTCTCTCATATTAAATTCGGTGGCAATTTTCTTTGGAGTATCTCCCCTCTCAGCAACAATATATCTGATGTTATTATTAAGCAATACTTCCCTACTTAATGATACCGGAGAAAAATCATCCGGATCTTTAGTGATTATAGGTTTTTTATCACTTTCTTTTATATCAACCCTTACACCGGACAACACTTGTTTATCATATTCATAAAGTTTGTTTTCTTCAATAATTCTAATAAGCAAGTTTGAATAATTCGAGTTAGTAGCATATCCTGCTCTTTGCAATCCTCTAGCCCATCCTTTATAATCATCTTTTTTGAGATTGAACAAAGACGCATATCTCTCTCTATTTTTAATAAATTCAGAGTGGTCTCTCCACGACTGTCGGGGATCATCATAAGCCCTGAAACATTCATCTTTTGTATCATCGTCTTTCAGATAAGTTTTACCTTGCCATCCCGAACACTTTACTCCAAAATGATTTTTTGCTTTCACTGCTAAATCGCTATTCCCAAAACCCGACTCTAGAATACCTTGAGCTAGCTTTATACTTGCAGGAATGCCATAAATACGCATTTCCTCCATAGCAACACTTTTATATGTGTCTATGTATTGATTTAAGGATATGCGAGATTGCGCATTTAAAGAATTAATTATAAACAGAATAGAAATTAATGCAATAACAGATTTTCTCATTTTTTATGTGATTATTTCAATAAAAAACGTACTAACCTAAATTATATTTCCAATTGAAATGGAATAAAGCTTTAAATTTGACTTCAAAAATACAACTATTAAAAAGAAAAAATAAAGGAATTGCTGAATATGAAAGAAGTCAGTAAATATTTTCCTAATCTTAGCAGCATTCAAATAGAACAATTAAGCAGTCTGAAGGCATTATATATTGATTGGAACAGTAAGATTAATGTAATAAGTCGTAAAGACATGGATAATTTTTATTTACACCATGTGTTACACTCACTAACTATAGCACATTATTTTAAATTCAAGGAAGGAAGTAGAGTGTTAGACGTAGGTACCGGAGGAGGATTTCCCGGAATTCCATTAGCAATTGTGTTCCCTGAATGTAGATTTACATTAGTTGACTCTATTGGGAAAAAAATCAAAGTTGTGAATGCTGTTGCTGAAGAATTAGCGTTAAATAATGTTGAAGCATTAAACATTCGAGCTGAAACAATTGAAAAAAAATTTGATTTTATTGTAAGCCGAGCAGTTACAAACATGGCTGAATTTTATGGGTGGATGGGAAGCAAGATAAGTAATAAATCAATTAATGATTTCCCAAACGGAATATTATACCTTAAGGGAGGCGACATTGATGCTGAGATTCAACCATTCAAAAAACACAGCAAAATAATCAAATTATCTGATGTTTTTACTGAAGAATTTTTTCAAACAAAAGTATTGGTGCACTTATTCCCAAATAAAAAGCAATAACATGGTCGAAGAAGAAATTCAATCAGTATTTTCGACAGCATACCTTCCATCAGCAGAGTATCTATATTATTTAAACAAAAGCAACAATATACTAATTGAGTTTTTTGAAACATATCAGAAGCAAACTTGGCGAAACAGATGCACTATCCTAACTGCAAATGGGAAACTAGATCTTATAATACCTGTAAAAAAACCATTAGGAAATAAAACAAAAACTTCTGAAGTATTAACTGACTCATCTCTAAGATGGCAAACAAATCATTGGCGTGCAATTGAATCTGCCTATTATAAAACTCCATATTTTATTCACTATTACGAACTTTTTGAGCCATTATATAAAAATCAATATAATGGTTTATTAATCGACTGGAATACAGAGCTATTAATAAGAGTGCTCAAGGAATTTGGAATTGAAAAAAACATCAATTATACAACAGAATTTATAAAAGATTATAATACTGACTATAGATTTATAATAAGTCCTAAAAACAAAGAAAAAGACATACAAGTTAAATTTCCTGAATATTTTCAGGCATTCAGCGACAGATACGGCTTTATTCCCAACTTATCATTACTAGATCTGGTATTTAACTTAGGTCCCGATTTAAAGAGTTACATTGACGGATAAGAAATTCTTACATGGAAAATATTCATTAAACGGCGCTTGAATATATCCTTAATCTTTGTAATATCTCTGAACGTAATGTTAGCATTTGCAAACTGCTTATCGTTTACTTGCCCATCAATTATTTGCTCAACAAGTTCTTCTATACTTGCTTCATCCGGATTTTTCAACGATCTTGATGCAGCCTCAACAGCATCTGCCATCATTAGCACCGCTGTTTCTCTGTTATATGGGCAAGGTCCTGAATATAAAAAAGGTTGTTTTGACACCTCCTTATCAGGATTGCTTAATAACTCCTTTGAATAAAAATATCTAGCTGTTGATGTACCATGATGGGTTCGTATAAAATCAATTATATACTCGGGCAGATTATGTTTTCTTGCTTTTTCAATACCGACAATAACATGGCTAATAATAATATCTGCACTTTCTTCATTTGTAAGTTCATCATGAGGATTATAGTCGGAATGTTGGTTTTCGGTATAATACAGAGGGTTTTCCATTTTACCTATATCATGGTATAATGCTCCGGTTCTAACAAGCAAGCTATTGCCACCAATTTTAAATATTGCTTCCTCTGCAAGGTTAGCAACCTGTAAAGAATGTTGAAATGTGCCGGGGGCTTTCAGACTTAGATCTCTCAATAAAGAAGAATTTATATCAGATAATTCGAGAAGAGAAAAATCTGTATTCAATCCGAATAATTTTTCAAGTAAAAATATTAAAGGATACGCAAAAAGAGTAAGAATTCCGCTAATTCCAAAACGAGCAAACACCATAATATCCATATCGGAAGGCTGAATGCCCTGCAGCAAGTTTAATCCAAAATATATTGCAGAATATGAAAGAATTATCCAACCTACGGCAATAAACAATTGCACTCTTTTCCTCAAACTTACCAGACTTAATATTGCAATAATTCCTGCAATAAATTGCATAAAAACAAACTCAAAGCTTCTAGGAACTAAAAACCCAATAATGATAATTGTAATAATATGCACATGTAAAGCCAGCCTATTGTCAAAGAAAGCCCTTGTAATAATTGGCACAAGGCATACAGGCACTATGTATAAAAGATTAATATCATAATTAAGAGTAAGGCTTGTGAAGAATACCATAATACAAACCGTAAGAAGGATAAGAATAACTTTTCTATTATTTGTAAAAACATCCCTTCTGAACGTTTTAAGAAATAATGCGAGAACTATCATCGCAATACTAACAAGCATAATCTGGCCTAGCAGAAGATATGCAAACCAAACAGAATCGCCCGTTTGGTTATTATATTCCGACCTATATGAATCCAATATTCTAAATTTCTCAGAAGTAATAAGTTCTCCTTTAGAAATGATTCTTTCACCTTGCTGAATCATTCCTCTTGTGGGAGAAATGTTACCTAAAGCAGTCTGTTTTGCTTTTTGAGTAAACTCATCATTATAAAAAACATTATGCGTAATTTTTTTCTCGAGAATTTCCTTAATAAGTTTTTTTGCAATTCCATTAGAATTACCAATAGATTTACGTATATATTCGTATGCTTCGATGATTGAATAAAAATCTGAAGTTTCTTTAGTTTCTGCAACCTGTCCTTTTATGAGTCTTAAAGAAGTTTCCTTATACTGTTTTTCAAAACTTTCATCAATAAAAATTATTCCTTTGGAATATATTGAATCTAATATTTGCTTAAGAAATTTTTCATTATAAGCCTTGTTATATTCAGAAAAATCATCAATTAATGCACGTTTTTCCCATTTTTCATTTAAATCAATTATAGAATATTCAACAACATTGGCAAAAACCTCTGAATCGTATGTAAAGAAAGGTATAAAGCCTGCCATCACATCAACTTCTTCTTTTTTTATCTCATCAGGAGATTTTTGAATTGCAAAATCGAATGGTGCAATCAGATCTTCATCAAGCCAAGGCCTTCCTTGTGTAAATTCATATTTAAAACTAGCCTGACGTGGGAATAAAAAAACTATTAGTACAACGCTCAAAACAAATAAAGAGGCCTTGAAAATAATAGGCAATCTACTCTCAAGGTTTTTAATCATTTTATCCATAACTGTCCTATTTCATAAACACTTGTAAAGTTAATAATTATGTTTATTGGAAATAATTTTTATAGTTCTAATAGTTTAAATCATCATCCGTATAACTACTTAATTCATTTAGCATAATTTATATTAAGTTTGAAGAATGAAAAATGCAGTTATGCTTTTACTTATGTTGTGCCTATTTTCATTACAGAATAATGAATGCCTGAGCAATAGTAATAAAAAAGATACTGTAGAAACTGTCGGCAATATAATAAATTGGTTTGAATTTGAATGGCTTGCCAACCCTAATTACTTCAATTTAAATGTAGAGAAAGCGCATATACTCGTTGATGTTAGATTTGAAGGTCTTCCTGCTCCGTTTCCATTGTATTTCAGACTAATGGCAACTGAGAATACAATTTATAACAAGACAAAAGAGGCAATGATATGGCATTACCCGGCATTCGAACAAAAAATTGTCAGGCGCCAATCTGCAGGCCGATCAGTAATAGAACATTTTCCGGGAATTGAGATTAAGCTTGGTGATTCACGCCTTAATTATGGGATAGCGGCATTTAAAGTTGTTTCAGATCCGAGAGCTATCAACCAAAATGCACAGGTCATAACTGTTGGAGGATCTCTTAGCCCGGTTTTATTTAGCAAAAAAGTACTCTTTATAGATTTTCCAAATAATAGAATGGGATATTCAGATGCTATCCCGGAAGGTTATCTGAATCGAGGGATTTATACAAAGCTTCAATTTGTACAGGGTTATATCACAATTCCAATCAAAATAAGAAATACAAAATATTGGTTTTGGTTAAGTGGAGACTCTACTCCTGTTCTAGAAGTATATAATGAAAAGCTATACAATAGAATTAAGTCTAATATCCACACAAAAGACAGCCTACTTGTTTTTTCAGATTTCAATAAAATTGAAAAGATATCAGGCACTTACTCTTACGAAGACGTTTTCTTTGAGGCTTTTAAGTTAAGCAGGCAAAACGTATACTTTGTTGACAGAGATAAAACAAGGTATAGCGGAAAGAGAATATCGGGAACCATTTCATACGCATTTTTCTTTGATTACATAATTGTTATTGACTACAAAAATCAAAGATTTGGGCTAGTACCAAAATAATTTACCAATAATTAATCCCAAAACGGTTTAATCCAACCTTTTTGCGAGGATTTTCCAAAATACCAATTTGTAGAGACACAGTAATTGCATTGCCATCTAGAGGCGTACCACCCGGATTATCAAACCATAACAAATGATACGCTGAAGATATTCCGAAATGAGATCTGTTTGGGAAAAAATATCTACATGTTAGCCCCACAGATAGCGCAGGCGAGCTGAATATGTCTCCTCTTCTGTCTTGCCATGATTTAAACATTTCAAACCATTCATATCCTGCACCTAGAAATACATCAACACTATAAGGATTAGCTTTAATTATAGAATAAGCACCTTCAAACGCGATTCTTGCTCCCATAAAATTTCCTACTTCCAGCATAATAGTATCAGTGAGGGCTATTTGAATAGTTTTGTTTGTGTCAAAAAATCTCACATCAAACGCCAAATCAGCCCTAAATCTCGGGTACCACCTTCCTACGGCTACACCTAAAGATGGCCTGGTTCCTAAATTATTCAGATTTCCTTGATTAAACCAACCGCCAATATTAATTGCAAGATGAGTTTCAGGCATTTTTAACAGCTTCTGAGCTTTCTCTATATACTCAACACCTAACAAAGTATTCTCATGAGTTCCATCAGGTAAAGCTTTAAAAAAATCCTCAATATCTCCGGTGTAAAGAGCAATAAAAGAATGGGAAAGGCTTCCTTTTTCCATCTTACTTAACAGCCTTCTTGAAGCATCAATTGTAAACCTATCAAATTCACCACCAATTAGGATGTAGCTAAAAAACTCAGGATGAGTATAGAAGAAATCGTCTTTTTCGTTTTTAAATAAAAGACTATATCTAATTTCCCAAGCAATAGCATATTCTAATAATCCATAAGGGAGCAAAGTACCAGGGAATTGATTTTTATCAGCCAGAAATAACGAATAAGCTCTAAATAATGCCTCATTCATTCCTGTTTCAATTTCCCAACTTCTTAGCAGAATTGCAAGTGAGTCTGATTCATTTTCGTTAAAGTGCTTTATATATTTTTGGGCAAACTCTTCCGACTTTTGTATTTTGCCTTCAATATCCGTTGAATAAACAATTGATATTGATAATGAAAATATTAAAAATAAAAAGAGTTTTTTCAATCCCATAATTCTAAAATTTCTGTTACTATTCATAAATAAAAAACTTAATAGCCTCAAAATCATCAGGGTTAATCCATTTTGCATCAGCATATTTTTTAAACCAAGTAATTTGTCTTTTTGCGTAACGTCTGGTATTTGTTTTTATTTTTTCAATTGCTTGAACAAGAGAGCACTTATTATCTATCCATTCATATATTTCTTTATATCCTACAGTATTAAGAGCATTAGTATTTCTAAACTTAATCACACTTAATGCTTCCTCAATAAGACCTTGCTGTATCATAACATCTACTCTGCTATTAATACGATTGAATATTTCAGTTCTTTCCCTTTCAAGGATTATCATTTTAGTTTTGAAGTTTCTTTTTTTTGATGTCTTTTTCCTAAGAGCAGAAAACTTTTCACCTGTAATGAGAAAAACTTCAATTGCACGCATCATTCGGTTAGGGTTTGCAATATCCACTTCTTGATAAAACTCAGGGTCGATAGATTTCAATTTCAGTCTCAATCCCTGAATGCCATTATCTTTATAAAACAATTTCAATTCATTCCTAACCTCCTCGTTCACATCAGGAAGGTCATCTATTCCATAGCATAAAGCATCTAAATACAAGCCCGACCCACCTGTAACTATTGCAAAATCAGAGTTTTCGAAAATTGAATCCAAAACTTTCAAAGCTTGATTTTCAAACATAGAAACGTTATAATAATCGCCTATAGAAAGATGCCCAATAAAATAATGCTTAACAATTTGAAGTTGATTTTGAGAAGGTGTGGCAACGCCGATTTTCAAATCATTATAAAACTGTCTTGAATCAGCAGATATGATATGAGTACCAAGCATTTGAGCTATCTGAATACTAAGGTCAGTTTTACCGACAGCCGTTGGGCCAGTCAGCACAATAAGAGTTTTTTCAGAATTTTTCTTCATCAAAATCTTCGGAAAAGTCTTCGGAAAAATCAGGCTCATCCACTTCTTCTTCAGAGGTTTCATCATCAACCTCCACAACTCCCGACTCGTCTGTTTCCATTTCAGCTATATCCTCATTGTTATAGAATGTTCCATCATCAATATCATTAGAATCTTCATCAATAAAATCAGAATCATCGTTATCTTCTATCACAGGAGTAATAATCTTTGCAGGAATTAGTTCTCGTGGAGTTTCGCCTTCAGATTTAATAATAACCGGATAATTTACTTTATCTTGAGCTTGCAATATTTTGGTCATCTCGATATAAAAAGTCCATTGACTAATTTTATCATAAACAATTATAAGACGTTGGTGCGGATCATCAATAAATTCATTAAGATAAGCATTCTTCATCAGAATAGTTTTTGCATTATTCTGAGAAGTATTATCATCGATATTATTTACTTGTTTCTTTGGCGAAGCAAAGGCCTCTTCTCTTGGGATTTCAGTCTTTTTTCTAAAGTTGTGATCACAAATAAAGAATACTGCATACTTAGAATCCTCAAGTTTTAAATTTGTAGCAAGTGCGTTATAGAAGTCTTCAAAAGTCTGGTCGGCAAGAATATCAATCTCTCTGCTAAAGTCAGAAAGCTCTTCAAATCGAATTAAAAATCTGTAGGCGTGCATATTAAATTTTTAAGCAATTATTGATTAAGGCAAAGTTAATTATTAATGTGAATTTTCTGCTCTTGAAAGCCCTAATTTTTCACCTTCCATAAACATAAATTCAATCGCATCCTTGCGGTTATTAGGAATTTTCCCATCCAAAATTGCTTCCCTAATAGCTTTTTTAATCATACCTACTTCTTTAGAAGGACCAACATTAAATGCTGTCATTATATCCTCTCCTGATATCGGAGGCTGCCAATTACGGATTTTGTCTTTTTCTTCAATTTCTTTAAGTTTCAATCTAACGAGCTCGAAATTCTTGAGATATTTTTTAACTTTCAATGGATTTGCTGAGGTAATATCAGCTTCGCACAACATCATAAGATCGTCGATATCATCACCGGCTTCGAAAAGCAGTCTCCTGACAGCCGAATCAGTAACATCACTTTCGCTAAGAGCAATTGGTCTTAAATGAAGAAGCACAAGTTTCTGGACATATTTCATTTTCTCATTTAGAGGCAATTTCAGGCTTCTGAATATTTTTTCAACCATTAAATGACCGAGATATTCATGCCCGTGGAAAGACCAGCCAATTTCTTTATCAAATTTTTTAGTATCGGGTTTTGCAATATCATGCAAAAGAGCCGCCCATCTAATCCATAAGTCGCCTGACAATTCCGACAGATTATCAAGCACTTTAAGAGTATGGAAAAAATTATCTTTGTGAGCTTTACCGTTAACACTATCTATTCCATGTAATTTATCTAATTCAGAGAAAAACTGTTTAAGCAGTCCTGTATTTCTAAGTAGTTTTAGCCCAATGGAAGGTTTATCCGACAACATAATTTTGTTAAATTCATCCATTACTCTTTCCATTGCCACAATCTTAATTCTCTCAGCATTGCGCTTTATAGCTTTCACAGATTTATTATCAATAGAGAAGTTTATTTAAGAATCCAATCTGACAGCCCTGAGCATTCTAAGAGGGTCGTCGGAAAAAGTTATATCAGGATCTAAGGGAGTTTTTAGCACTTTCTTATTTATATCCTCAACTCCGTTGTATAAATCAAGCAAATTCCCATAACTTTCTTTATTCAAACTAATAGCCAAAGTATTAATAGTAAAATCTCTCCTGCTAATATCCTCTTCAAGGCTGGCATTTTCAACTATAGGCTTTCTCGACTCTTGTTTGTAAGACTCTTTTCTTGCTCCCACGAATTCAATTTCCCATTCATCCCACTTAAGCATAGCTGTCCCAAAGTTTTTAAAAACAGAAAGCTTATGTTTGCTTGGAAATTTGTTTTCCAGATTTTCTGCGAATTGAATTCCATTTCCAACTACTACAATATCAATATCTTTGGAATCTCTTTTAAGAAATAAATCTCTAACCCATCCACCAATCACATATACATTAACATTCAACTCTGATGCAGCTTCTGATATAATTTCGAATAATGGGTGTGACAGATATTTTTTCAAAATGAAGTAAGAAAATTTTTGCTATTACTAACTCCTAAGTACTTTAATTTCTTTATTTTCTGTAATTCTAATAATTGTGGATGCTTTTGGGCGACTAAGGACAAATTGATTGATTGGAACAATATAATCTACGGCATTTTTAATTTGATCATCAATTTGGCTAAAATAAAGTGGACTTGGTGCACCACTTACATTTGCAGATGAAGAAGTAATAGGCTTGCCAAACTTATTGATTAGAGTATTACAAAACTCATCGCGAGGTATTCTAATTGCAATGGACTTATCTTCAGCGGCTACATGTTTGGCAACATTGCGGGCATTTTCGTAAATAATGGTAAGAGGTTCTTGAATATTATTTTCAAGATCAAATGCAACTTCGGGAACTTCTTTTACATATTTCTTAATCATTTCGAAATTTTCAGCAAGAATAATTAAAGACTTTTCAATTTCTCTTCCTTTAATTTTAAAAAGTTTTTCGACAGCTTTACCATTGGTAGCATCACAACCAATTCCCCAAATTGTATCAGTAGGGTATAAAATTACACCTCCTGAGTTCAGCACATCTATAACCTTAGAAAAATCAAAATCCATTTTTCAAACGCAATGTTTAATTAATAAATCGTATGTTTTCCGCACAAATTTCGATACAAAATTAATCGCTAATTCATAACTATTGCAAAAATACAAATATTACAAGGAAAAAAAATCAATGAAATATTGTAGAATATTGATTTAGAGGATAAAAACAAAACAAATGTTCAGTAAAAAATTCACAATTATAATTATTGTTTTTTATTATATAGCTCTAAATTCTCGAAAAGGAAATCTTCAGTTCTTTGAATCATTGATTCAATAGTAAAAGTTTGTCTTATATAATTGCTTGCTTCCTGAGATATTTTGGAATAATGCGAATTGTTATTTATCACTCTTTCAATCGTTTCAGCAATTTCCATATGATTACCCGGTCTAATCAGTACCGCATACCTACTATTATCGGATAATTCTAAAGCCCCATTAACATTAGTCATAATAACAGGCTTAACATAAGCAAGTGCTTCCATGCCTGAATTTT
>CAZRNU010000023.1:0-30402 GCA_964601515.1 uncultured Bacteroidales bacterium
ATATAACTAAGGTAAGTGCAATTACAAAAACGACAATTTTAACCACAACAGGATTCCAGTCAATAATTGATTCAGAAATCTCACCAATAATATCTGCGAGTAAAACTGCAATGAATACACCAACAATAAGACTTGCCAGTGACGCAACTTCTATAATAAATCCTTTTGAAAATCCTCTAATTGCACCGTAAACAAGCGGAAGGATTAATATAATGTCTAAGTAGTTCATATGGTTGGTTTCAGGTTTCAGGTTTCAGGGATTAACTTTTAACTTTTAACTTTTAGTTTTTAGTTTTTAACTTTTAACTTAACTTCACAATTACATCAAACTCCTCTTTGCTCAATGGCAATACAGATAATCTTGATTGCTTAATCAGGGCAATATCTGACAATTTCTTTTCATTCTTTATCTGATCAAGGGTTACAGGTTTTGAAAACTCTTTTTCCGGGACCATTTCCACCACTACCCATCTAGCATCTTCAGCTGTGGGGTCGGGAAAGTATTCCTTTGTAACTTTCGCCATTCCAACAACTTGTTTTTCGGAAACGCTGTGATAAAACAAAACCAGGTCACCCTTTTTCATCTCTTTTAGATTATTTCTTGCCTGGTAATTTCTCACACCATCCCAAATAGTTACTCCATCTGCCACAAATTGTTGCCATGAAAAAGCACTTGGTTCTGATTTTACAAGCCAATATTGCATTAGTTTAATATTTTATAAATCAATTCTTTAAGTAATTGTCCATCTTCAACATTCACATTTCCAACGCCTTTTGATTTAAGGTCGTACTCTCGAAGTAATGATATAACATCCAACAATTTACTAATCGGGAAATTATTTGCTGCTTTTGCATAATCATCAACAAAAAAAGGAGAAACCGACAGTGCTGATGCAACATTATTCTTTGATTTATCCTGAAGCTGATGGTAAATTAACAATTTTGAAAAATATCCAAACAGTATAGACAGAATCATCACATTAGGATTCGACTTTGGGTTATCTTCAAAATATTTTGCAATTTGAAAAGCTTTAAAAGAATTTTTTGCAGCAAGTGCTTTTTGAAGTTCAAAAACATTAAAATCCTTACTAATGCCAATATTTTCTTCAATATGCTTTACATTAATCTGGCTTCCTTTTGGAAGGTTTATAAATAACTTTCCAACTTCATTAACAATTTTCTGAAGATCTGTTCCGAGGTAATTTGCCAGCATCTGAACTGCACCGGGGTCGATAGAATAGCCTTTCTTACTTACATAATCGTTTATCCAAGATGGGACTTCATTATCATATAGCTTTTTGCATTCCATCAAAACTCCGCTTTTTTGCAATGTTTTAGCAAAAGCCTTTCTTTTATCAATGGTTTTGTATTTATAAAGAATAACTAACAAAGTAGATTTTTGAGGATTTTCAACATAGGATGCCAAGTTTTCTATATTATCAAGATTTTGGGCTTCCTTAACCATAACCACATGATGATTAGCCATCATGGGGTATCGTTTTGCATAACTTATTATTGTTGGAATATCAGTATCCTTGCCGTAAACTTGAGTATAATTAAACTCCTTCTCGGCTTCATCGAGTACAGTTTTTTCAATTATATCAGCAATAACGTCAATATAAAAAGTTTCCTCACCTGAAAGAAAATAAACAGGATAGTAAACCTTATTTTTAAGGTCTTTTCTTATATCATCAAAACTCAGAGAAGGCATATCAGCATTTGTAAATTTTAATGTTCATCATAATCGAACTTAAGGTGTTTCACGGTAAGCCCTTGATTAATAAGCTCTTTCAGCGAATCCACGCCTATTTCAAGTTGCTTCATCACAAAGTTTTTAGACACTTGCTTATCACTTTCCTCTGTTTTAATCCCTGTAGAAATCATTGGTTGGTCAGAAACAAGAAGTAATGCTCCGGTGGGTATGCTATTATAAAAACCTACAGTAAAAATTGTCGCAGTTTCCATATCAATACCCATAACTCTGATTTTTCTGAGATAATTTTTAAAATCTTCATCATGTTCCCATACCCTTCTATTGGTAGTATATATAGTTCCTGTCCAATAATCGAGCTGATGATTTCTAATGTTAGTAGAAACTGCTTTTTGAAGGTTAAACGCAGGCAATGCAGGAACTTCAGGGGGGAAATAGTCGTTAGAAGTTCCTTCTCCTCTAATTGCGGCAATTGGAAGAATGAGATCGCCAAGCTGATTAATTTTCTTTAATCCACCACATTTTCCAAGAAACAGAACAGCTTTTGGACTAACAGACGACAGCAAATCCATCACAGTTGCAGCGTTTGCACTTCCCATCCCAAAATTTATAATTGTAATATCATTATGAGTAGCAGATGCCATAACCCTGTCTTTCCCTTTAATTGGAACGTTAAACTTTTCAGCAAAAATATCTACATATTGATTAAAATTGACCAGTAAAACATATTCTCCGATTTCTTCAGCCGATGTGCCTGTATATCGAGGAAGCCAGTTTGTAACAATTTCTTTACGGGTTTTCATATATTTATATTTTGTTTTTAATTTGTCGAATGAAATTAAAATGCTTAATTATAAATTTAACACACTACACACTTTGCACATTTTAAAATCTACAGACAAATTTAAACAAACCACTTGGATTTTAACTTCAAACTTTAACTTAAATATGTAATTTTATCACAATTTCAACTTTCCTATATGTTCAAACTAAATCTGCCCGAATATGATTTCAGAATCATTAAAGAAAATGATAAACTGAAAATATTTGATTTATATAGAAAAAGGTATGTTGCCTTAACTCCAGAGGAATGGGTTAGACAAAACTTTTTAAAGTGGCTTTGCACAGAAAAGCAATATCCAGAAACTTTAATATCGGTAGAAAAAGGATTGAAGTATAATAAACTTCAAAAGAGAAGCGACGCAGTAGTATATAACCGAGAAGGAAATCCTTTAATGATTATAGAATTTAAAGCTCCAAGTATAGAAATAAACAATAACACAATAAATCAAATTGCAAGTTATAACTACACCATAGATGCCAAATATTTGGTTATAACAAACGGGCTACAGCACTATTGCCTGAGAAAAGACATTCAAAACTTAACTTTTAGTTTTATTGAGAACATCCCAGACTACGACGTTTTGAAATAGCTTTATTATAGCAAAAAAATCAATTCCGGGGTTTTTAAAAGTTATTAGCAAATGTTTTGCAGAAAAAACATTCCTCGCTGAGCGGTGGTTCTTGTAAAAGATAACAAATTGCATTGAAAAACCATAATACAATTGGGTCGGCATGGAAGATTAACATTATACATTTCATTGAATTGCAAATTCAATAATGTTACGAGCTGCATTATAAATGCCGCTCAGCCGGAGACCAACCATATGCAAAGAAAGAGACGCGATGCCTCGCGTCTCTACAAATTCAATGATAATCATGAAAGAAGGTAAATGCTGCTCAGCCGGTAAACTAATCTTCAATCTTACAAATCTTACAAATCTTCAATCTTTTATGAATACAGCCTCAGCAGAACCTTCTCCGGGGTTAAAGGGGCGTCGAAGTCTGGCTGATAATTAGGGTTGAATGTAATGATGGCATTTTGGATAGCGAAGAATGCTCCCATACCATAAAGGAAAGGTGGTTCGCCAACTGCCTTTGAGCGCATTATTGCCAGTTCCGGTCCCTCGGCCTCGAGGAAAGTACAATCTACAGTTTTTGGAACTGAATAAATATCCGGAACTTTGTAAGTTGATAAGCTATTGGAAAGCATTCTGCCGTCTTTTGCAAATGCAATCTCTTCCATTGTCATCCAGCCAATGCCCTGAATCAGAGCACCTTCAATTTGTCCCAGATCTATTGTAGGGTTTATACTATTGCCAAAATCATGAACAATTAAAACTTTATCAAATTCGTAAGTGCCTCTGATACAGTCCAGGGTAATCACTGTAGCTGCAGCTCCATAAACATGATAAGCAAACGGATGTCCTTTTTCTTTGGATTTGTCGAAGTGAATAATTGGCGTAGCATAATGTCCGTTTTCAGTCAGACAAACCCTGTTTAAAAACGCTTTATCAACAAGTGCTTCCCATTTAATGTCGGTTTTTACATTCTTGTTATAAACAACTTCATCCCTAATCGAAATATCAGAAGCAGTGCCATTTATCATTTCAGAAGCAGTCTTTTTGAGTCTTTCTAGCAGTGCTTCGCAGGCAATTCTTGTAGCATTTCCATTGAGATCAGCACCCGAACTGGCTGCTGTTGGCGATGTATTGGCAACTCTGGTGGTATTTGTTGATTCTACTTTTATTCTATTAGTATTTACCGCAAAAATCTTTGCAGCAACCTGTATCATTTTTGTATTAACACCTTGTCCCATCTCAATAGCTCCCGTACTTATGCCTATACTTCCGTCCTGATAAATGTGAACCAATGCGCGTGCCTGATTCATAGGGGTTTTGGTAAATGATATTCCAAAGCAAATGGGCATTATTGAAAAGCCTTTTTTTGTTGTGAAGTTTTGAGCATTATAATCCTCAACTTCTTTTTCAATTTTTGTTATATTGTATTTCTTATATAATTCATTAAAACACTTACCGATATTTACATTTGTTGCAATTTGTCCGTATTGAAATTCATCATTCTCGTTAAGGAAATTATTTTCCTGTATTGATTTCTTAGGAACATTAAGCTCCATTGCAGCTTTTGCTATGGCTGCCTCAATTACAAATGCACCCTGTGGAGCTCCAAACCCACGGAAGGCAGTATTTGGTGGCAGGTTAGTTTTACAGCTGTAAACAGTTACTTCTGTATTCGGAATAAAGTAGCAGTTGGTAGAATGAAATAGTGTTCTCTCCATTATAGCCGGAGAAAGGTCGGTAGCTGCGCCTCCATTTTGATATAATGTAGTTTGATATGCAAGAATTTTCAGGTCTTTTGATAAACCAATCTTAAAGTCAGAACTGTATGGATGCCTTTTCCCTGTCATCCTGATATCATCGTGGCGATGAAGCGATAGTTTTACCGGCTTTTGTAAAACTCTTGCAGCCAAAGCAGCCATGCAAGCGTAGGCAGATGCCTGATCTTCTTTGCCTCCAAAGCCACCTCCAAGTCTGTTTACATCAACTTCTATTTTGTGCATTGCAATACCAAGTACTTTTGCGGCAGTCTTCTGAACGGCTGTAGGTCCTTGTGTTGAAGAATATATTTTTATGCAACCATTTTCCAAAGGTATGGCGTATGCACCCTGAGTTTCAATGTAAAGATGCTCCTGGCCGCCACTTTCAACTCTTCCTTCAAAAATGTGCTCGCACTTTTCCCAAGCTTCATTAACGTTGCCCATCTTAAAAGTACGAGGTGGAATAAGTAAAAGTCCTTTTTCCTTAGCTTCACGAGGTTCTGTAATTACCTCGTGCTCTTTAATTTCTATCTTAATAAGTCCAACAGCCTTGCGAGCAATAGCCTCAGTTTTTGCAACAACAAGAGCAACAGGCATACTGTGAAAGTGAACTTCATCTTCGGCAAAAAGCGGCTCATCCTCAACAATACCGCCTATCTGATTTTCGCCTGTAATATCTTTCGCAGTAAATATTTTTACTACACCTTCAAGAGCTTCTGCTTTGGAAATGTCAAGATTAGTAATTTTCCCGTGAGCTATTGGCGAACCGAAAACAGCAGAATGAAGTGTCCCTTTCTGCACCGGTATGTCATCCAGATATATAGATTTGCCTGTAACGTGGCTTATAGAGTCGGTATTTTTCATTTCAATATTAGCTTAAAAGTTCTTTTGTTTTAATGCTTTCCGGAAACAGTTTTATAAAATGAGCAAAAAACAATTGTCCGGCAAGCAGTCTTTTATACTTATCGCTTCCTCTTACATCACTTATTGGAGAAATCTCTTGTTGTAAAAGCTTTTCAGCTTCTGCAACTGTTCCATTGTTTATAGCCTTTCCTATTAAGAATTTGGAAGTTTCATTAAGATATAACGGAATTGGGCTCACTCCACCAGCAGACACTCCAGCATCAACAATAATTCCATTTTCTTCTTTAAGGTATAATGCAGTATTAACGCTTGCAATATCCAGATATGTTCTTTTACTTACTTTTTCGAAATTGAAGTGATAAGGTTTTTTAGGAATTTCAAAAAACACATTCTCAATGTGTTCGTCAGGCTTTAAGTCAAGCTTTTTATAACCAAGGTAGAAGTTTTTCAATGCAAGAATTCGTGTTTTCTTGTTGTCGCTTATTGATAATTGAGAATTTAAAGCTAAAAAGAACATTGTTAGATCGGCAATAGGGGATGCATTTACAATATTTCCGGCAATTGTGCCCATGTTTCTTATCGGCTCTGAAGATACAAGTTTGAAAAAGCTTTTTATTTCAGGTATGATGTCTTGCATTATTTCAGAATTCATTATCACATTGGCTGTGGTTGAGGCCTTTATAATACACACGTCGTTCTCAAGCAAAACCCCATTCAATTCCTCATTGTCGAGAATAAGGTTAAGTTCAGATTCGGCAATATGCTCAGGCTTTTGAACCATAAGGTCAGTACCGCCTCCAATGTTGGTTTTGCCCTTAAGGATTTGATTTCCGGCTTTATTGATTTCTTTGAGTTGTTTTGGAATTTCTATAAAATACGCAGGCAGATATTCTCTGTCAACAAGCCAACTTACAGGATTGCTGATGTTTTTGTCTTTCATCAAATTAGAAATGTCGGCTGCTGCCTTTTCAATAGATTTGTATCCGGTACATCTGCAAATATTGCCGCTAATTGCATCAATTGCCGATTGCCTGTTTGATTCTTTCTCCTCCATGCAATGGCAGGTAAGCGACATTACAAATCCGGGCGTACAAAATCCGCATTGTGTGCCTGAGTTATTTACAATAGCAGCTTGCACAGGCGATAGTTCTTTCATATTGATTCCTTCGATAGTAACAATATGTTTTCCATGTGCGTTTCCCAGTGGAGTAAGGCAGGATACAATACTGTTGTATCCTACTTTGCCATTTTTTAGTTTTCCTTCCAGCACAGTGCATGCGCCACAATCACCTTCCCTGCAGCCTATTTTTGTACCCGGCAAATCTTGCCCATATCTGATAAAATCCAGAAGCGTAGTACCGGGGTGAGCATCAGTTTGGATGAGTTTATCATTAAGAATAAATGTTATCATAGCTTTATGAGTATTCTTTCAAGCCATAAATTTAGTGAAAAATGTAAAAACAAAGGAAAAGAAATACAGATAATTTGCGTAGAGACGTGCCACGTAGAGACGTGCCTGTTGGCAAGGCTCTACATGGCGTGGCTCTACAAAATGGCGTGGCTCTACGTGGATCTATTTAAACTCAGGAACTCTTCTGTGATTGGTGCCTGATTCAAATGAATAAGCAATTTCCAGCAATATTGGTTCGCTCCATGCTCTTCCAAAAAATGAGATGCCAACCGGTAAGCCATCAACAAATCCCATTGGTAACGATATTATTGGATATCCTGAATGGGCTGAAGGGGATGAGCTTCCAAACTGAAAACTATCGCCATTTGTATGGTCAGTTAGCCATGCCGGACTACCGGTGGGTGACACTATTGCATCAAGCCTGTTTTCTGTCATCACCTTATCAATTCCATTTTGCCTGCTGCCTTTTAACATATTAGACAGTGCATCTTTATAATCTTTTGATGTTAGATCGCCTTTCTCAGCAGCCATTTCTAAATATTTCTGATTGAAGAAAGCCAATTCTGCGGGATTTTTTTTGTTAAACTCTATAAGTTCATCAATACTTTTTATCGGCGCATTTGGTCCTAACGACTTAAAGTATTTGTTCAGTCCGTCTTTATACTCAAAAAGCATTACTTCGAAAGAGTACATTCCGGTGTTAGGCTCTGTTACATAATCTAGTTCAATTACCTCTGCACCTTTACTTTTCATAAACTCAACAGCTTCTTCAAACAGAGCATCAACTTTAAAGTTTATTCCAAAAGGTTCTTTGAAAATGCCTATCCTTTTTCCCAAAAGTCCGTCCTCGTATAGAAATTGCGTATAGTCATTATGAAAATTACCTGAACTTTCAAGTGTTTTTGAATCTGAGGAATCTACACCAACCAATGCTCCTAAACAAATTGCAACATCCCTAACGCTTCTAGCCATTGGTCCGGGAGAATCCTGAGTATATGAGATAGGAATAACACCGCTTCTGCTCACCAATCCGACTGTAGGTTTTAGTCCTACAATCCCGTTAGCGTGCGATGGGCAAACGATAGAACCATTGGTTTCTGTGCCAATAGCTATTACTGCTAAATTTGCTGAAACAGCTACTCCTGAGCCTGAACTTGACCCACAAGGATTTCTGTCGAGCTCGTATGGATTTTTTGTCTGACCACCCAATGCACTCCATCCGCTTGTGGATAGTTCTCCTCTGAAATTGGCCCATTCACTCAAGTTTGTTTTTCCAATAATAACTGCACCTGCTTCTCTGAGTTTTTTCACAAGAAAACTGTCACTTAGAGGGAAAGAAGCTGCTAATGCCAGAGAACCTGCCGTATTTGGCATCTTGTCTTTTGTGTCGATATTATCTTTTATAACAATAGGAATTCCATGCAGAGGTCCTCTTACCATGCCTTTTGATATCTCCTCATCTAATGTGGAAGCAATATTTAATGCATCGGGATTTACAATTATAATTGAATTTAATTCGGGACCATTTTTGTCGATATTTTCTATCCTGCTTATAAATTCAGTAATTACTTCAACTATTGTGAAATCACCATTTATATATCCTTTATGTAGTTTATCCACATCCCACTCCAGATATTTAAAGTCGTAATAATTATTCTTTTCCGTATTTTGATTTTCGTTTTTGCATGAGTTAAATAAGAAGCTAAAAGCAATGGCGATTAGCAAAGGTTTGAAGTGTTTCATGGTTTTGCAAGATTAAGTTATAATATCTACCTACCCAAACTTCTAAATCCTTTTATCAATATTGAAAGGTCGTTTTCGGGTTTGTATTCTCTGGCGTAAAGGTTGTTGAGATTTGACAGCGTTTTTAAGTCAAACTCCTTTCCTTTGAAAGCGTCGGCAGGATTAAGAACAGACTTTTTTAGTTTAGGAAGTCTTTTGTTGTCGGGCAAATCGTGATAGCCTATCCATGTTTTTCTCCCGAACACAACTGAGAAGATGTTTTTAAAAAGTCCAATCGGTTTTTTTACAATGAAAACAACTATCGGCAATGAAACAATAAGCCCGATAGACACAATAAGGTCGAAAAGCTTTTTGATTCTTTCGTTTGACGGTTTGTTTATAGCATTAATATTTACCATAAACATATCCTCAAAAGTATCAATACTGTTACTACCGATAATGTACAAACTTTCCGGAGGTGCAATCTTGAAACTTATTTGCAGGTGTGCCAATTCCGACATTTTATCAATAATCTCCTGAGAAGGAATTTCTCCTCCGCAGAAAATAATTTCATCAATTTTATATACTTCAACGATTTCCTTTAGCCTGGCAAAATCTCCGATATAAACTTCAGACTTTGTATTGCTGTTGTAATTTACAAGTCCTATAAAAGCAGGATTTGAGTGTGCTCTAATAAGTGTTGCAATTCGTGATGGCTCGTCGTTTTTGCCTGCAATCAAAATCCTTTTGTTTTTGTCGCTTCCAACACCCAGATTTTTAAACTTAAAAATATGGAAAAGACTTCTGGTGCTAATCATTGAGATTAACGCCCAAAGTCCGCCCATCAGAATCAGAGCTCTTGAAAACCTGAGGGAAATTGGCAAAAGTGCGTAAATAACAAGAATTATAACGGTCCCCAGCCCTATACCCCGAATTATTCTAAACAGTTTTACCGGCTTATCGTATCCACCGCTAAGCCATGCTGAAAAAATCCAGACCAGAATATAAGCCGGAACAATTATTTGCATAAAGTATGGCGGATAATACTGGTAATCAGCCATCATATACTGATGCTCCCAATAGTTTTTTATAAAGAAATATCCGGTATAAATTAAAGCAAAATCAAACACTGGCCAAAAAACCCTTTTTACAAAGCGATTGAATATTGCCAGAGATGCTCTGAAGTAAATAGCAAGATTGATAAAGAAGGAGAATAGCGTTGCATTGTTTTTGGAAAAATGCTTTTTTGCAAAGATTATCATTGCGTTATAAAACACAAAAACGTAGTTTATGCTGCTTTTCTTAGTACTTTCTCCTTTATAATGGATAATTCTGGTATTTGGGAAATAGTAGTTTTTGTAACCTGCCTTGATAATTCTGTAAGACATGTCTATATCTTCGCCATACATAAAGAAATCCTCATCTAGAAACCCCGTCTTTTTAAGAGTTTCTTTCCTAAGAAGCATAAAAGCACCGGAAAGCACTTCAACTTCATGAACCTTTTCTTTATCAAGAAAACCCAGATGATATTTTCCAAAAATTTTTGATTTAGGAAAAAGGGCTGAAAGTCCGAATATTTTATAGAATGCAACAGATGGCGTGGGCAGACCGCGTTTCGACTCAGGCAAAAAATGACCTTTGCCGTCAAGCATTTTCACACCTAAACCGCCGGCATCAGGATGTTCATCCATAAAAGCCACAACCTTGCTAAAAGTGTCATTTTCAACAACAGTATCCGGATTTAACAAAAGTATGTATCTGCCTTTAGCTATTGCCATAGCCTGATTATTGGCTTTGCTGAATCCAAGGTTTTCTTTATTGTCGATTAGATTAACAAGAGGAAATTTCTCCTTAACCATTTGTTGAGAACCATCTACAGAGTTGTTGTCAACCACAAAAACTTCCATGTTTAATCCTTCGGCAGCGCTAAACACCGATTTGAGGCATTGCTCAAGAAAGTACTTTACATTATAATTGACAATAACAACAGATAGGTCCATATTTATCGGCTAAGAGAATGTTCGTATGGTGTGCGGTTTATAATGCTTCTTCCGAGGGTTACTTCATCGGCATATTCCAGTTCGTCGCCAATAGCAATTCCGCGGGCTATAACAGTAAGTTTCAGATTGAGGTGACTTAGCTTTTTGAAAAGATAGTAGTTTGTAGTATCTCCTTCCATAGTAGTACTAAGCGCAAACACTATTTCTTTTAATTCCGGATTATTTGCTCTTTCAATAAGTGATTCAATATTAAGGTCTTTAGGGCCAATTCCATCCATAGGGGATATTATTCCACCCAAAACGTGGTACAATCCAAAAAACTGCCCGGTATTTTCAATAGCAATAATATCTCTAATATCTTCAACTACGCAAAGCAAGGAAGCGTCGCGACCATTTGCGGAACAAATTGAACACAGCTCACTGTCGCTAATGTTGTGACATTTTTTACAATACACAACTTCATTTTTTAATTGCTGAATTGATTGGGAAAAGGTTTCTACAACATCAGGATCTTGTTTTAGCAAGTGCAAAACAAGCCGCAAGGCTGTTTTCCTTCCAATCCCCGGCAGTCGTGTAAATGAATCGACAGCTGCCTGTAGTAATTTTGATGAAAATACTTCCAAAATTTGAGTGTTGATAATTAATATGCCAAATTTACAAGATTTTCATGAAAATCTTTGCGATATGCATTTTGAATTGTGAATAAAACATAAAAAATCTGGATTTATTACTATATTTGTTACCTAGAGGTGAATTTATTTTCATCCATTATTCAAAAAATTTCACTAATCCTAATGCTTATGAAAAAGCACGTACAAGCATTGTTGGTTTCTTCGCTTACATTATTAATATCAGTAGTTATGTTGGCGAATACAAAGGACCATGATACAATCCCCCCTCCTGAAGTAAATTTCATAAAAGACCTTCCTCCTCCAAAAAAACTCAATAAAATTTCATTCGAAAAAGTTAAGGCAAATAGCCCGGTTGGTCATTTTACAAATTTCGATACTGAGCAAGGTCTGGCATTGAGCAATATAACTTGTGTTTTTACTGACAGCAGAGGAAAAATATGGATTGGCACTCATGGTGGTGGTGTAAGTATTTTTAATGGTAAAACATTTAAAACAATTACTTCAAAAAACGGATTAATTCACAATTCAATATGGGCAATAAGCGAAGATTCTAATGGCAATATTTGGTTTGGTTCTTTCGGCGGAGGCTTAACAAAATATGACGGTATATCATTTAAAAGCTATACAACAGATGACGGCTTGGCAAATAACACTGTCTGGCAAATATTTGATGATGGAGAAGGCAAAATTTGGATAGGAACATTTGGAGGTGGAGTTAGTATTTATGACGGCGAAACATTTGAAACTCTTACTGAAGAAAATGGATTGCCAAGCAACATTGTGTGGGATATAATTAAAGACAGAGAAGGTAATATGTGGTTTGGAACTGAAAACGGTGTTAGCAAGTTTGACGGTAATAGTTTTTTAAATTACTCTGAAAAGGACGGGCTTGTTCACAATGTTGTGAGAGGTATAGTGGAAGACAGACTTGGCAACTTTTGGTTTGCTACATTTGGAGGTGGCGCAAGTTATTTTGATGGTCAAAAATTCACAAATTATACAGTTAAAGAAGGTCTATCACACAATGTTATTCGTGATCTTATAGAGGATAGCAACGGAAATATTTGGTTTGCCACTCATGGTGGCGGCGCAAGTATGTTTGACGGAAATCATTTCACAAATTTCACTACTGACGAAGGAATCGCAAACAACATTCTTAGAGGATTAACAGAAGATAAGCAAGGAAATATTTGGTTTGGGACAGACGGTGGTGGCGCAAGCAGATATAATGGTAAGGCTTTCACTATTTATACAAAAGAACAAGGGCTTATTTATAATGCTGTTAGGCATATTGCTGAAGATAACAAAGGTAGACTTTGGTATGGCACTAATGGCGGCGGGTTTAGTATTTTTGACGGATTATATTTTTACAACTATAAATTCGAAAATGGGATCCCGATTAATACCATCTATTGCATCCACCCTAATGATGACGGCAGCACATGGATTGCCACAACAGAAGGCTTAGTATTATTTAAAGATGGTAAAGGGGTTATTTACACCTCCGACAATGGACTTGCACATACAAGGGTGCTTTGCATATATAAAGATTCTGAAAACACCTTTTGGTTTGGAACAGCAAATGGAATAAGCAAATTTGACGGTAAATCATTTACGAACTACAGAACCGAACATGGGCTGGCTCATCCTATGGTTAGAAGTATTGAAGAAGACAAAAGCGGTAATATTTGGGCTAGTACTTATGGAGGTGGTATAAGCAAATTCGACAGACAAAGATTTTATAATTATACAACCGAAGATGGGATTGGCCACAATTGGGTGAGGAAAATATTAATAGACAGCAATGGTTATATTTGGCTTGGGACATATGGCGGTGGTGTAAACAGATATGATGGTAATTCGTTTATCAAATTCACTACCGACGATGGCCTTGCAGATGATGTAGTTTATGATATGGTAGAAGATGAAGATGGGATTATCTGGATTGGCACTAACCTTGGATATTCCGGGTTGTTTTTTATTGATAAAAACTCTAACGAAAAGTTTACAAGTGGTCATCTGGATATTGATAATGAAACATTAAAAAACAATTTCATTCCATATTGGGAAATATTCAACAATCAAACTGGGTTCCCTCTAAAGGATATAAATTCAAATGCCATGTGCATTTCTCAAATAGGATTACCTTCTGGCAAAATGAAAGATAAAGGAATAATCTGGGCAGGCTGCGGCGACGACAAAGTAGCATGTTTTGATCCTAAATCTATCAGAAGGTCAAATCAGCCGCCTAATCTCGTACTGAGAAACATAAGAATAAATGAAAAAAGTATATGCTGGTATTCATTGAAGCATTTTCAAAAGAAGTGCAAAGGACTAAATGGAGAGCTAATAAACGACAGCATTATCCTTGCTCAACAACAAATAATGACCTATGGTAGAATGCTTACTTGTGATATGTATAATGAAGTGTTAAGTCTTTACGAAAATATCAGGTTCGACAATATTGAGAAGTTTACCAACATACCTCAAAAACTTGTGCTACCCTACGAGCATAATCATATAACCTTCGAATTTATAGCTGTAGAAACAGGGAGAAATTTGATGATAAACTATCAATACATGCTTGAGGGCATGGATAAAAATTGGAGACCTGTTACGAAAAATAATTTTGTTACATTCAGCAATTTGTGGGAAGGAAAATATACTTTCAAAGTAAGAGCACAAAGCGCAGATGGAATTTGGAGTGAGCCTATTAGCTATGATTTTCGAGTTACACCTCCTTGGTTTAGAGCATTTTGGATGTATGTTATTTATCTGTTCACTTTTCTTTTTGCTGTTTGGGTTTTCTTTAAATGGAGGCTGGGAAGCCTTACTCGTGAAAAACTTATATTAGCAAAGAAAGTTGAGGAAAGAACGGCTGAACTTTTATTACAAAAGGAAGAAGCTGAAAGACAAAAGAGTTTGGTTGAAGAAAAAAATCAGGAAATTCTTGAGCAAAAAGAAGAAATTTTGCAGCAAAAAGAAGAATTGCAAGTTCAAAGTCGTGAACTTGAAAGAATTAATTCAAACCTTGAAGATAGAATCGCAGAGCAACTTGCGGAAAGTAGAAAGAAAGACTTTTTACTTATACAGCAAAGCAGACAGGCTGCAATGGGAGAAATGATTGCCAACATTGCACATCAATGGAGGCAACCTCTTAACGCCGTTGGCCTAATTATTCAGAATATCCAGGATTCATACGATTATAACGAAATGACTCAGGAATATCTAGATAATAAAGTAAAACAAAGCATGGACATAATTCAATATATGTCTGACACTATAAATGATTTCAGAGATTTCTTTAAGCCGGATAAAATGGCAAGCAAATTTGATGTTAAAAAAATTGTATTACGTAGTATTTCTTTTGTTGAAGATACTTTAAAAAAATGCAATATAACTATAGAACACAACCTTGAGGATGAGATAATTGCTTTTGGTTATCAAAATGAATATGCACAGGTTGTGTTGAATATAATCAATAATGCTAAAGATGTTTTAGTTGATAACAAAATTAAAGAGCCAAAAATCACTGTTAACTTGACATCATATAATGGAAAATCTCGCCTAACAATTGAAGATAATGGAGGTGGAATTCCTCCTGGTCTTGAGAAAAAGATATTCGAGCCTTACTTCTCAACGAAAAAGTCAGGTGAAGGAACAGGTCTGGGTCTTTATATGTCAAAAACAATAATTGAGAAAATTGAGGGCAGTAGCCTGACCGTTGAAAACACTGAAAAAGGCGCTAAGTTTACTATCATTGTATAACTTATTAAAAATGAAATGAAAAGATTTATCGAAAGTTTTTTTATAATTACAGCTATTCTCTTCTTAAATCTGCATGCTTCTGCAGATAACACTAAGCTTAAAGGTTTGTGGCAGGAGTATAATGAAGCAAAGCATGATACGATTAAAATTCTGCTTCTTAATGAAAATATAGGTATGGAATACAGGAAGTCAAATCCTGATAGTTCGATAATTGCATACGAAATGGCAATTATTCTGTCCGACAAACTAATTGATGAAAATAAAGATAATGAATTGTATGTAAAAAGACTTATGCAGTTAAAAGCTATGTCTTTAAGATATATCGGTATAGTAAACGCAATTCAAGGTTACTTCGATCAGTCTATTAAGTATTCTTACGAATCTCTCAAAATTGCTGAATCTATTGATGACAAAACTCTTATGTTTCATAGTATAAATAACATTGGTGTTGTTCTTGCCGAAAAAGGTGACTATGATGATGCAATCGAAAATTATAAAAAATCTCTACTTATTGCTGAGCAGCGAGATGATAAAATTGGGATGTCTCTGAGTTACATTAATATAGGCAATATTTATTATTTCAGAGAAATGTTTGAACCGGCAATTGAGTATTATAAGAAGTCAATCGTATTATCACTCGAAACAAATGATAAAGTGAGATTATCATTGTGCTATAATAATATTGGTGGCGCATATAGGCATCTTGGACAATATTCGGAATCAATCAAATATCTTAAGGAATCATTGACAATATCTGAAGAACTTGGCGATAAAAATGTAATGTCTATTGCATTTTCAAATATTGCCGAATTGAATATTTCACTTGCAAATGAAAACAAAGAGAAAAAGAATGAATACTTGAGAGAGGCTCTGAGAAATGCAACAAAATCCTTATCACTTGCAAATGAAATTAATGCCCTGCCTAGAAAAAATGAAGCATTAAAAACCTTAATGACTATTTATAATGAACTAAGAATGTTCGATAAAGCATTCGATTCTGCAGAGATGTTGATTGCAGTTAAAGATTCAATGTTTAAAGAAGAGAAGACAAAAGCTGTTGCAGAAATGCAAATAAAATATGACTCTGAAAAGAAACAGCAGGAAATAGAGAGGCAAAATCTTTTACTCGAAAAAAATATTATCGACTATAAACGACAACGACTTAAGTTAAACTTTCTCCTGGCCGGATCTGCATTGCTTGTTTTGTTGGTAGTAGTTATATATTATGCTTATAGACAAAGGAAAAAGAATAATGAATTAATATCTCAAAAAAATCTGATGCTTGAGCAAGTTTGTGATGAGGTCTCAAAACAAAAAGAAGAACTTAAACTTGCCGGAGATGAATTGGCTAGAATAAATGCCAATCTTGAGGATAGAATTCTTGAAGAAATTAATGAAAACAGGAAAAAGGATGTATTGCTAATACAACAGAGCCGTCAGGCAGCTATGGGCGAAATGATTGCAAATATTGCACACCAATGGAGACAGCCTCTAAATGCAGTTGGACTTATTGTTCAGAATTTCCGCTCGGCTTTTGAAAACGAAGAACTTACAGAGGAATATATTGATGAGAAAATTACAAAATGTATGAACCTTATCTATTATATGTCTGATACAATTACAGATTTTCAATATTTTTTCAGGCCTGAAAAAGAACAGAGAAGGTTTGAGGTAGATAAGATTGTCAGAAAGTGTATTTCTTTTGTTGAGGATGTATTAAGAAAGAATAATATAGAGTTGTCTTATAATTTGCAGGATAATGTATTCGCTATAGGCTTTCCTAATGAGTATTCTCAGGTTGTTTTGAATCTTATACATAATGCCAAAGATGCTATTTTGAAAGAAAAACCTGAGAATCCCAAAATAGAGATTCAATTGTCTGAGATTAATGGACAGTCGTACCTTACAATAACCGACAATGGTGGTGGGATATCTCCGGAAAATATGGATAAGGTATTTGATCCGTATTTCTCAACAAAAAAGTCTGACGAAGGAACAGGTTTGGGATTATATATGTCTAAAACAATTATTGAAAAACAGGAAGGTGGAAAAATTGATTTTGAAAACACTGACAATGGTGTTAAGTTTATTGTTTTGCTCTAACCTTTTTTTTCTATTTTTGCCTGCCTGAATAATTAATTGTTGAGATATGACCCCAAGCCTGATATTGTTATCCTTTCTAATATACACATCTCTGATATTCCTAATATCACGTCTTACGGTTAGAAAAAAAGCCGGCAACGAAGCCTATTTTATTGGAAACAGAAATTCCCCATGGTATGTTGTTTCTTATGGAATGATTGGAGCTTCGCTTTCAGGAGTAACATTTATGTCGGTGCCGGGTTTAGTTCAAAACGAACAGTTCTCGTACATGGTGTTGGTGTTTGGATATATTGCTGGATACTTTGTAATTGCAAAAGTTTTACTTCCTCTCTACTACAAAATGAATCTAACATCTATTTACTCTTATCTTGAAAGTAGATTTGGTTTTTCTTCTTACAAAACAGGAGCTTTCTATTTTATCCTGTCTAGGCTAATTGGTTCATCTTTTAGAATGTTTTTAGTGGTTAATGTACTGCAAATATTTGTGTTCGATAGTTGGGGTGTTCCTTTTGCATTAACGGTTACATTGTTTATGCTGCTTATATTACTATATACATTTAAGGGTGGGATAAAAACAATTGTCTGGACTGATACTTTGCAAACTACTTTTATGATAACTGCGGTTATTATTACTATAATTATTATTTCAAAACATCTTGAATTGAGTATTTTTGATTTGGCATCAATTGCCAAGGAGAAAGGCTATACAAAGCTTTTTATTACTGACTATACCGACCCTAGGTTCTTCCTTAAACAGTTTTTTGCCGGAATGTTTATTACTATTGTAATGACAGGCTTAGATCAGGATATGATGCAAAAAAACCTTAGCTGCCGCAATCTTAAAGACGCTCAAAAGAATGTTCTTACTTTCGGTGCAATTTTGATACCTGTAAATCTGTTGTTCTTATTTCTTGGGGCTGCCTTATGGATTTATGCATCAAGCAATGGAATAGATGTAAGTGCATTCAAAACTTCCGATGAATTGTTTCCGACAGCAGCAATGCAATACCTTGGTATTGCTGCGGGGCTAACATTCTTTTTTGGATTAGTTTCAGCAGCATATTCCAGCGCCGATGGTACGCTTACAGCACTAACTACTATCTTTTGCATAGATTTTCTTGGGTTAAAACGCAAACCAAATATTACCGGAGAAAAAATACGAAAAACCAGATATATAACTCATATCGGATTTGCAATCCTTGTAATACTGGTAATAATTAGTTATAATCTGATTAATGATGCAGCATTAATCAGCAAACTGTTTACAATTGCAGGATATACTTATGGCCCATTATTAGGAATGTTTTTCTTTGGAATATTTACAAAGTATAAGGTTAGAGATAAATGGGTACCGATAGTTTGCATTTTATCCCCATTGCTAAGCTATTTAATCAGCTCAAATTCTCAGCAATTACTTTGGGGATATAAGTTTGGCTTTGAGATACTTATTCTTAACGGAATATTTACTGTTGTGGGCTTATTCATTATAAAAAAGAAAAAAATCCTATTATAAAAATTACCTTCTTACTATTTGGAAAAAAGCTTTCCGTTTTTTAACGTCTTATCTGAATTGTATAATTTATAAATAATCATCCTAGGTAAAGGTCTTTGCAGAATTACTTCTGTTTCCTCTGTTGTAATTTCCTGAGAGAAAATTTGCCTGCCAATATTATTGTAAAAAGCTATAGTGCAAGGCAATTCTGATTCGGGAATTAATACAATTATTCTATCGGAAAATGGATTAGGAAATATGCTTGTCTCTTGTATTGATGGCTCTTCTAACTCCGGGAACGGCCTTACTTGCAATTGAGTACCCCATGTTCCATAACTCTTTTTGTAATAAACCAACGAACGTTCGGAATGAGATAATATCCAAGAACAATAGAAATACGGCCCTCCAAGTCCGCCAAAGTATTTGTCATAATCATAACAAGGTCCATCAATATGCCACTCATCAAGGCAACCATCATATTGAGAAAAAAATGAATGATTATAATACTTTACACTGCTGTTGTTATTAGGGTAATAATTTTGAACGTTATAATACACTTCATTTCCATAACCTGTATCCGGATAATAACTATTTAAAACATATGAAGGTCTGTCAAAAGAATAATGTGATTTTATTGTCATATCTATAATCCCTTTAAAGTATTCTTTTGCTCGTATAGTGCTATCCTGGTTGTTATTGTATGTGATATATATGTAACTCATCGTTTTTTCAAGCGTGTAGGTTGTTGAATCAATATAATTTACACGGTTTAAGAATTTCAGAATTTGCTTTCTTTCAGAAAAATATCTGTCTTCGTAACCACCCCCGGATTTCTCCAGTATGTGTATTTCATCAAAAAGGTCAAAATCAAACGACCTCAACATTGTAAGATTTTGAACTCCAATGTCAGGATTAGCAAGGCCGCATAATTTGTAATTTAACTTCAAATAATAAATATAATAATTTGGAACCATTAAATCAGGAAGCAACGAAAGAGTAAATGTTTCTGTAATACCGTAATTCTTACTTAATTTAATAACTTGATTGTTGATTTCATGTTCAATAGGCGCATTTTCTATGTTATATGCCTGAAAGCTAATGATTTTCACAGAGTCTGTTACGTTAAAAATCAATTCTGTGTTATGATCTGCAATTTTTGCCTCTATAATAATAGCCTCATCTGAATATGCAATCCAAGCTTCATCAACTTTGTACATAGTTTGAATAACAAAGTCTTTGTTAATTCCTAAATTAAATATGTTTGTTCCATTTTCTTTTATGGTTATGTAATATCCTAAAATAGAAGGACCAACATAAATATAACAATCCCAATTATTCAAAGCGTCCTCTGATTCATGAACATTTCTGTTTAAATGGTAAACGGTTTTTTTCTCGAAAAAAATTACAGAGTCTGTTTCTACAAAAATTAAATCATTATCAAATTCATTGCAAAATGTAGCCAATCTTCCCTCTCTAATTGAAGAATAATCTTGTGCATTTGATAAAGATGCAGAAAGAAAAAAAATCACAAATGAGATTGCAGAAATTCTCGTCACTGTTTTTTAAATTTGGAACAAGTCCTTGAATAAGTCAGCAAAATCATCGCTGGTGATAGGTTTAGTGAGATATTCATCTAATCCGAGACTAATATACTTTTCTCTATCGCCTTCAAATGCATTTGCACTTAATCCAACAACAGGAGGCAGCTTCTTATATTTCTCCCTAAGCAAAGTGGTTGCAGTAATTCCATCCATAACAGGCATTTGAATATCCATAATAATCAGATCAAACTTACCCGGTTTATATGCTTTGATTGCTTCTTGCCCGTTCTTAACCATAAATACTTCATGGCCCATATGGTTGAGCATAAGTTTAACTACTTTTTGATTAATTACTTTATCTTCTGCATAAAGGATATGCAGTACTTTTGACGGCTTGCTTTCCTTAATCTCTTGTTTTGCGGTTTTCATCTTTTGCAGAGTTGCAATTGCACGGAATGTAAACCAAAACGTACTTCCTTTCCCGTATTCACTTATACAACCTATCTCTCCACCATGCAGTGCAACTAATTCTTTTGAAATTGATAATCCAAGACCAGTACCTTCATGCTGTCTTACATCTAGGTCGTCAACCTGTGAGAAAGGCTTAAATAATTGCTTTTGATTTTCTTTCTTAATTCCAATCCCCGTATCGCTCACTTCAATCTTTATAATTACTTGTCTGCTCAATTCCTTATATTCCACCAATGAAGCTTTAACTGTTATCTTGCCCTTTTCTGTAAATTTCACAGCATTGGAAATAAGATTATTCATTATCTGATTAACTCTATTTTCATCGGCCTTTATGAAAACAGGTATATTGGGATCTATTGAGCTTTCAAACTTGATTTTCTTATTACAGAGATTGCCAAAAAGAGTATTGGCTTGAGTTATTAAAGATTTAAACTCAAATGCTTTAACTTTTAATGCAACTTTACCGGCCTCAATCTTCGAGAAATCGAGCACTTGGTTTATTATCTCCCTTAAGTTTTCAGTAGAATGTTTTAATACACTGAAATAATTCTTTTGCAACACAGACAGCTCTGTTTTATCTATTATTTCTAACATCCCAATTATTCCGGTGAGAGGAGTCCTAATTTCATGACTCATATTTGCCAAAAAATTTTGTTTAAAAATAGCAGATTGCCTTGCAATTTCGATTTCTCTCAGCAGGTCTTCATTTCGTTTGCGCTCGGTAATATCGCGCATAACTCCTAATAAAAGCGCTTTGTTATTTCTTTTAAGTTTAGACACGCTGAATTCAACCTTTTTATATTCACCATTTTTACATTTTATAATACCCTCATAAGTATTGGATATTTTGATGTCGGTGTGCGACATAGAACTTCTTACTTCAACTTCATCAGCAGTTTCTTTTGTTAACAACCTCCTAAAGTCAAATTTATTTGACATTAATTCTTCTTTGCTATATCCGGTTATTTCACAAAACCTTTCATTAACATATTCGAAGTTCTTATCATTTCTTAAATAAATACCGTCAGATGCATTTTCAGCAATCGATCTGTATAATTCCTCTGATAGTTTCATCATTTCTTGGGCCTCTTTAAGTTGTGTTATATTTTTTGAAATACCTACTGTTCCTACTATTTTCCCGTTAATATCCCTTATTGGCACTTTTGAAGAAATAAACCAATAAAATCCGGTTGGGCTTGCAATATACTCAATTTCTCCGATAAAGGATTCGCCAGTTTTTAAAATCTTCTTCTCAATGTCAGTAATTTTCTTAGCTTCAGGCTTAGGGAAAAAATCAAATATTGTTTTACCAGATGCTTTTTCGGGATCGTCAAGCCCCATTATTTCAGCAGCAGGTTTATTTATTCTTGTAAACTTACCTTGGTCGTCTTTAAAGAAAATGGCATCCGGAATGCTATCCATTAAGTTATGTAAAAGATCCCTTTCATGAGCTAGTCTTGCTTCAAATTCAATTCTTTCTGTAATTTCACGAACTATTGCTAACACATTATTATTATCTAATGGAGATAATCTAGCTTCAAAATAAAGATTTTTATTTTTCTCAGATATAGAATATTCTATTACTTGCAATTTTTTAGTAGAAAGACATTTTCTAAATGCCGATATATGCCTCTTCCCTTCTTTTTCACCAAAAACATCAATTGCGTTTATTCCCACCACTTTTTCCTGAGACACCAGCAAATCTCCCGGATTATTGGCGAATACTTCCTGATAATAACCATTCCTGTCTATTATAAATAATAAATCGGGCATTGTTTTCAAGATAGTTTTAATTTTATTCTCTTGAATCTTACGCATTTCATCGGCAATCTTCCTGTCTGTAATATCAGATACAATACCATCCATTCTTACCGGCTTGTTGAATTCATCTAAAGTAATGTTTGTACGATCATTTATCCAATGTATGCTACCGTCTTTGTGAATTATCCTGTACTCAAGATCTAAATATTTTTTATTACCCAGATTTGCAATTGATTTCAAAACATACTCAGAATCATCAGGATGAATTATCTTTTTCCACAAATTTGGATCATTATAAAACTCCCATGCCTCCCTACCCATTACTTTAGTACATGACGGACTCATATAATTTGGAACGCTTGAGCCAAAGTCTTGCGACCAAACCATTTCTTCAACTATTCCTAAAATGGTATTAATTTGCTGTTGATTATACTCTAACTTTTCCTTTGTATGCGAAAGCTCATCCATAGATTGTCGGAGCTCTTCATTTATCTGAAGATACTCTTCGTTTTGAGCTTCATATTCATCGTTTTTCTGCTTTAACAAAAATTCAGAATCAATCCTTTCTTTTATAGCCTGAGTTCTAATATATAATGAAGCTAATATTTTCGAAAAATTTTCCTCATCTTCTGTCCATTGTCTAATTTCTCCAATATGCTCGAGACACAGCACTCCCTTTATTCCTCTCTCATCAAATATCACAGCATCAAGCATCGAAACAATGCCAAGGGGTTTTAAGTATCCTTCGGCAAATTCCTTTGTAGCCTCATGCATCCAAGCATCAGGTGCAGACACAATTGCTTTTCTCTGAAGAGTTTTAAAGTATTCAGGATAGTTTTCTGCATTTAAGACATATCCTTCAGAATGCTTTTTCGAAGTATTTTCAAACAAATTTATGCAGTTGAGCTGAAGATTATCATCTGACAATAACCATATACTGCATCTTTCAACGTTTAAAGTTTTTGCAGTAGCTTCACAAATGAGCTTCTTGGCAGTTTCTAAATCACCAGTCCCAATAGCTTTATGGGTTGTCAAAAACGCCAAAATTTCATTCTGGGTTTTTAAACGATATACGAAATTGCAGTTTTCATCACCCGACATCGCACCATTTGCGGCAACTTCAAGCTTCTGCTTAAGATTCAACAACTCCTTTTTAAGAAGCTCATTTTCAACAGAAAGCTTTTTTAACTTTTTTTCTGTTTCCGGGTTTTTGTATTGTTGCTGCATTGTGGAGAAAAATAAGAGTTATATCAGCATTAGTTTTGTGACCCCTAATTTAGTTAAAATTTATCTGAAATATATTTTTTGCATAAAATTATTATTATTATGTGACGTAATAGTTATGCAAGGTAAATGTAAAGTTCAAATTGCATTAATAATTGTTGTATTTTTATAGGTGTTGTTAAAGTAGACTTATACAATAAACTTTTTTTTAATTGTTGATAAATGCAATTTTTATTATGAAGATATATTCCAAGTTTTTAATGAAGTATTTGTTTCTCACCTTATTTTTCATTACATCAAATGCTTATTCTCAGGTTAATAACCAAGAGAAAATTAACATACTACAGTTGGAGATCGATTCTGTGAGTTTTTATAAAGACCAACTCATCAATCAAATGGAAGAGCTTAAGCTAGGCCAGATAAGATATGAATTGCTGGAAAAAGGGCTTCCGAAACTATCGCATGGAGAAGAACTTATAATGCATTCGGCCATGGCGCTTGTTTATGACGACAATCATAAAAATGCCAAATGGGTAGCTCATATTATTACTTATGATATTGTTGATGGTAATGTTGTTAGAAGTAATGATTTCAGAGATGATCCCAAAGTTAAAAACGGAAATGCAGTTGAGGCAGATTATTTTATTAGAGAGAAACAAGCCGACGGAACATATAAATTTGATGGATTTGGATATGACAGAGGACATTTGGCACCTTCAGCAGATTTCAGGTGGTCTGAAAAAGCTCTGTCGGAAAGTTATTATTACTCTAATATAACACCTCAAACTGCTGACTTTAATAGAATTAGCTGGGCTTCGCTTGAAGATATGTTTCGAGCATATGTTCAAAGAAATGAAAATTCAAGGTTGTTTATTATAACAGCACCGGTATTAAAAGATAATCTGCCCAAAATTGAAAGAGGGATTAATAAGGTTTCAATTCCTGAATACCATTATAAAATTGCTGTTGACCTTGAAAGGGAAATAGGAATAGCTTTTCTGATGCCAAATAAGCTTGCGGAAAATCCAATTGAATATTACGCTGTTTCAATAGATTACATAGAAGAGCTAACCGGGATAGATTTCTTTTATAAATTACCTACTGAATTGCAAGTAAAAATTGAGTCTCAAAAAAACCCTTTACCATGGATGAGCCCAGCTGAACAGGGAGATATATTGCCAATAGCCATGAACCTTTTGCCTAGAAATCATTTCAACACAACCCAGGCAAAAAGGCTGGTAAACAACCCAAAGAGAGTTAGCATTTGCGGAACAGTTGTCTCTGCCAGAAAATCGGGAAGAGGAAATATATTCTTAAATCTCGACAAAAGCTTCCCAAATCAGGTTTTCACTGTAACAATATTCAAAGACAATGTTGTTAATTTTAGTTACGAACCTCATGTTATTCTATTAAATCAACAAATTTGCGTAAGTGGTAATGTTACTGAATACAGTGGAACTCCTAACATGATTTTAACCAATGAACATGCTCTCGAATTATTTGTTGTTGAATAATAAGTCAAAAATCAATATTAAGTTTTAATTACAAAACCATGCTCATGAAAAACTCAAGACAAAATGCATGCAATTTTATTTCTTTGTTTTTTTACTTTTCTCTTTTGGCATTTGTAGGCTATTTGCTTCACTTAAGAGGGTTTAATATTAGAGATGTAAGTATTAAGGAATTGATAATTATAACTTTAGCAAGCTATCGACTTACAAGGATTATGGTTTTTGAAAAAATATTTAAGTTCTTCAGAGATTTTGTAAAATCAAGACCCGACTATTATGTGTTTAATACTATTAAGTTTATAATTACTTGCCCATGGTGCATGGGTGTTTGGGCAACCCTTCTTGCCGTAGTATTCTTCTTTCTGATTCCTTTCGGCGATTTACTAGTTTATATACTTGCCATGGCCGGCGTTGCCTCGATTATTGTAACTGTATCTAACCTTATGGTACTAAAAAATAAAGAGATGCAAAACGGCAGAGATAATGATGATTAATTAATCTTTTTTGTTTATTGACAAATAAACTGACTAATTTTGCTGCTTCCAAAAAAATTTGTTAGTTATATTTGTTACAGTATGAAAAGCTCTGAGTTTGTTCCAATGTTTTTTAGCCTGATAAAATCAGGTATTTCCAGAAAACAACTTTCAAATGATGTAATTGCAGGTATAATAGTTGGAATTGTTGCCTTGCCACTCGCAATTGCATTTGCCATTGCCTCCGGCGTTTCACCTGAAAAAGGGTTAATAACAGCTATTATTGCAGGTATAATAATATCTGTGCTTGGCGGTAGCCGTGTTCAAATTGGCGGCCCTACCGGTGCATTTATTGTTATTGTTTATGCAATTGTGCAGGAGCATGGCGTAGGCGGACTTACCATTGCTACGTTTATGGCCGGTTTTCTAATAATTGCTATGGGTCTTGCAAAGCTTGGAAATTACCTTAGATTCATACCTTACCCTTTAATTGTAGGATTTACAAGCGGCATAGCGGTAATAATCTTTTCATCGCAAATGAAAGATTTTTTCGGATTAAGCATAGATTCAGTGCCTGCTGATTTTACTGAAAAATGGGTTATTTATTTTGAGAATTTTTCCGGAGTAAATTGGGTTGCCTTTGCAATAGCTTTAGGCACTGTATTAATATCATTCAATTTTTATAGAATAACCACAAAAATCCCGGGTTCGATAGTTGCCATAATTTTAAGCACATTATTGGTTTACTTTTTAAAGTTACCTGTTGAAACTATTGAAACTCAATTTGGAGAGATACCCAATAAACTATCAATGCCGGTAATTCCGGATATTAATTTATCGACGATTAAAGCTTTAATTGGACCTGCAATAGCAATTGCTCTTCTAGGTGGAATTGAATCTCTTTTGTCTGCAGTTGTTGCTGATGGCATGATTGGTAGCCGACACCGGTCAAACATGGAGCTAGTTGCCCAGGGTACTGCCAATATATTTTCAGGGTTGTTTGGGGGTATTCCTGCAACCGGCGCTATTGCCAGAACAGCAACTAATATTAAAAACGGGGGTAGAACTCCATTAGCAGGGATAGTGCACGCTTTAATATTATTGTTGATTATGCTGCTTCTTGCCCCTATAGCCAAACTTATACCATTGGCTTGCTTGGCTGGAATACTAGTTGTTGTTTCTTGGCATATGGGAGAATGGAGAAATTTTGTGTCTATGCTTAAAAGAAACAGAATGGATGTAATTGTGCTGCTTACAACATTTTTTCTTACAGTATTTTTCGACTTAATTTTGGCAATACAAATTGGCATGATACTGGCAAGTTTCTTGTTTATGAAACGAATGAGTGAAGCAACTTCAATAAAAAATGCAAAAGAATTTCTAAGTGAAAGGGAAGAAACAGAAGAGGTTTTATTTGAGGAAGAACTAACCGAAATACCTGAAGGTGTTACAATGTATGAAATAAACGGACCATTATTCTTTGGAGCTGCACAAAAGTTTCGTGAACTAATAACCGACACTCATCAAAAGCCTACGATTCTGATAATAAGGATGAGGTATGTTCCTTTTATTGATGCCACAGGAGTAAACAGACTTAAAGAGATGTGCCAAATATTAAAATCAAAAGGAACTACTATTATCATATCAGGAGCAAACCACGATGTAAGGAAGGAGTTACTAGATAATAACATATACAAATTACTTGACAAACACAATATTCACAGCCATATTAATGAAGCAATCGCTAGAGCAAAAGAAATTTTAGGTGAGGAAAAATGAATTATGGCAAGTAATTAAAAGCCCCTTGCATTGAATTTGCAAAGGGCTTTTGCTTTATTATTAAGTTGTCCTGCTAGGGGTCGAACCTAGGCTCTTCTGATCCAGAGTCAGACGTGTTGCCAATTACACCACAGGACAATTTGAGTAGCAAAATTATAAAATTATTTTAATCTTCACTTTTTATTTTGCCAAATATGTAATTATCAAAAATAAATTACTTCTTCCACGAATCTTTTAAGGATACAGTGCGGTTAAATACCATCAATTTCTCTGTAGTATCAGGGTCAACACAGAAATATCCTGTTCTTTCAAATTGACATTTATCGCCGGGTTTGTATGAGCGTGAATGTGGCTCAATAAATGCCTCCCCAATAACGAGTGAATTTGGATTAAGGTTGTCTTTAAAATCTTTACCTTCTTCCGTTTCATCAGGATATTCATTTACAAAAAGTCGGTCGTATAATCTAACTTCTGCCTTGATACAATCAGCTACATTAACCCAGTGTAGTGTTCCTTTAACCTTTTTCTGAGAATTCATGCCGCTCTTTGTTTCAGGAAAATAAGTGCAATAGATTTCAATTATTTCGCCATTGTCGTCTTTTTTAAAACTGTCGCAACGAATTATATAAGCATACTTAAGCCTTACTTCATTGCCGGGTGAAAGTCTAAAGAACTTGCTCGGAGGATTTTCCATAAAATCGTCCTTTTCGATAAAAATCTCTCTTGAAAATGGAATAGGCCTTGTTCCTGATTCAGGATCTTCAGGATTCAAATTGCCATGAAGAATCTCAGCTTCACCTTCAGGATAGTTTGTAATTATAAGCTTAACAGGATTCATAACGGCCATCGTTCTAGGAGCGTTTCTATTCAAATCCTCTCTAATGCAATGCTCAAGCAGTTCAACTTCTATAAAATTCTCTCTTTTAGCAATACCAACTCGCTCAGCAAAATTTCGCAGAGATGCAGGTGTGTAACCGCGTCTTCTTAATCCGGATATTGTAGGCATTCTAGGATCATCCCAACCATTAACATAAGCTCCACCGACCAATTCAAGTAGCTTACGCTTACTCATTACAGTATAAGTAAGATTTAATCTTGCAAACTCAATTTGACGAGGTCTATTATCTTTTATTTCTAGCTCATCTAAAAACCAATCATATAAAGGCCTGTGAACTTCAAACTCCAATGTACAAATAGAATGGGTTATTCCTTCCATATAATCACTCTGCCCATGAGCCCAGTCGTACATCGGATATATACACCAGTCATCTCCTGTGCGGTGATGGTGAGCGTGCATAATGCGGTACATAACAGGGTCGCGCATATGCATATTCGGAGATGCCATGTCTATTTTTGCTCTTAATACTCTTGTGCCATCAGGAAATTCACCTTTACGCATTCTTTCTAAAATGCTAAGGTTATCATTTACTGAACGATTTCTCCATGGACTTTCTTTTCCGGGAGTTGAGGGAGTTCCGCGATTGGCACTAATTTCTTCAGCAGTCATTTCACAAACATAAGCTTTGCCTTTTTTTATTAGAAAAACAGCATATTCATAAAGTTTTTCAAAATAATCAGAGGCATAGTATTCACGCTCTTCCCAATCGAAACCAAGCCAACGAACATCTTGCTTTATAGAATTAACATACTCAATGCTTTCAGTAGTGGGGTTAGTGTCATCAAATCTGAGATTACAAAGCCCATTATATTTATTTGCCAGTCCGAAATTCAGACAAATAGACTTGGCGTGACCAATATGCAGATAACCGTTTGGCTCCGGGGGGAAGCGAGTGTGAACCTTCCCACCGCTCTTATTTTCTTTAATGTCATTTTCAATTATTTGCTCAAGAAAGTTAAGTGAAACCTTCTTTTCTTCAAAACTACTTTCGTTGGTATTCATAGTGTTGTATTATTATAAGATAATTTTATTACAGAGTACAAAAGTATAAAAGATTTGTTATAATATGCCAATGTGCCAATGTGCAAA
The DNA here is from genome assembly GCA_964601515.1 of uncultured Bacteroidales bacterium. Taxonomy (GTDB): domain Bacteria; phylum Bacteroidota; class Bacteroidia; order Bacteroidales; family UBA7960; genus PWND01. The sequence goes on from CAZRNU010000023.1 coordinate 29,629, forward strand.
TATGCTAATGAGCCAATATGCTAATGAGAAAATGGATTGTATTAATCAGTCGAAGTCCCTATCACCCCTTCATGCCTCCTTTTCCTGTAACTCTTCTGTCACTTTCCTGTAACACTTCTGTAACCAAATAAATCAATATCTTTGTGCTACAAAAAACTCAATAATGGGAAAAATTATACTGGAAGACATAGAGTTCTTCGCATATCACGGTTGTTTTGAAGAAGAGAAAATTATTGGTAATAAATTTATTGTTAACCTTGAAATTGAAGCCGATACATCAATCAGTGAAAAAACTGATAACCTTGAAGATACTGTCAACTATCAGGAGGTTTACAACATTATAAATGATGTTATGGCTGAAAGTTGCAATCTTTTAGAGCATTTAGGAGCCAAAATATTAGATGCGATAATGTCAAGATTTACAACTATACATACTCTGAAAATAAAAGTTTCTAAGCTAAATCCTCCTATGGGTGCTAAAATGCATGCAGTAAGTTTTGAGTCGGAAAGAAGCAGGAAGAAAAATTGTCCTTCATGTGGTAAAGATTTTATTTGTCTGCATAATGCCAATTGCTGGTGTATGAATTACAAGCTTTCTAAGGAGCAGCTCGATATGCTAAAATCAAAGTATTCAGATTGTATTTGTGAAGATTGCATGAAGAAGTTGAGTCGTTGAAGTAATGCCAATTTACTTCGTGGTCAAAATTCTTTTTTCGGATTTCAGTTTGTTTTTATTGAATATTATTTTCATTATATAGATTAGTAAGATTTAAA
>CAZRNU010000024.1:0-28731 GCA_964601515.1 uncultured Bacteroidales bacterium
TTCGAACCACTGGGATTCCGCAGAATTGCTAAGAGCAAAGAGAAATAGTAAAAAAACAATACTATGTTTCATAATAAATTTGTTTTTAGTTAATAATGATTTTTCCTGTTTTATTAAACTATTTATCGGTAGTAATTTAGTATTTGCAAATACGCACAAATAAATCTTGCGAAAGTTAGTTAAATAATCTCTAGATTTCAAGATAAGATACAATATTTTCGATAAATAGGTAAGTCGTAAGACGTAAGTCGCAGTCAAAAGGATGTAAATCTTTTCTGTCGGTTAGCAGTTATGGCGGGTTTGGCTATAATGTAGAGACGCGCCTATATACGTAGAGCCGTGCCATTTTGTAGAGACGTGCCTCACAGGCACGTCTCTACGGGGATTGCGGATAATATTGTAGAGCCACGCCTGCAGGCGTGGCTCTACGGGGCACGTCTCTACGGGGCGCGTCCCTACAGTCACGTTGCGTAACACTACAACAACAAAAAGTCCAGATTCGCTGTTTCGTCGTATTCAACCGACGGAATGTCTTTCTTAATTACCTTGATTTTCTTAGGTCCTTGAAGTCTAACTTTGCTGCCTTCGATTCTTAGCATAGTACCTTCAGGTAGTCCGACTACTGTAATCTCAGGATTTACAACCAGAAACTCTCTAAGCCTTTGTTCTCTGGTCTCTCCGGCATGGTTTGGAAGAGTTGCTTCTGTATAATGTGGATTAATCTGGAAAGGAATTACACCAAGAACATTAAAACTTTTTGGCTGTATAACAGGCATGTCATTTGTCGTTTTTAAAGACGGACAAGCAACATTGCTGCCTGCACTCCATCCGATAAATGGCGTACCTTCATTTATTTTTTTCCTCAATGGTTCAATTAAATTATTCTCATGCAGCATATGCACTAAATGAAATGTATTGCCACCACCAATTACAATGCACTTCGCTTCTTCAACAGCCTTTGCAGGATTGTCGGCTTTATGAATAGATTTTACCGTATATCCTAACTCTGCAAATACATCGCTTACTTTTTGAGTGTATTCATCGTATGTAACTGTTACGCCTGCGTATGGCACAAACAATACTTCCATAGGATTACTCCCAAGAAAATCCTTAATGTATGGTTTTGTATAAGCCAGATAAGGCTCACCAAAATTCGTCGAATTGCTAATCAATAATAGTCTTTTTTCCATAGTTTGTGATGTTTTATGTTGTTTATAAATAATTCAGCGTTATAAAAACGAAAATACAATTTTAAAAACCAAAGCTAAGGTTTATTTACAAATTTTAACTTTTGCCGAATTTAATATTTAGTATAAATTTGCCGTAGTAAAACTTTTTAGAGATGTTATTTAAAATAGAAGGAGAAGAACTTAGTCGTTTCCTGATGGTAGGAGACAGGGTCTTAATAAAGCCCAAGGCAGCAGAGAGCAAAACAAGAAGCGGGTTGTATCTTCCTCCGGGAGTAGAAGAAAAACGAAAAATTCAATCGGGATATGTTATAAAAATCGGTCCCGGATATCCTATTCCTGCACCTGCAGATAGTACAGAGCCCTGGCAAGAGCAATCAGAAAACTTAAAGTATTTTTCACTTCAGGCAAAAGAGGGCGATTTAGCAGTATTTTTGCAGGATAGTACCTATGAAATGGAATTTAACGGCGAAAAATACTGCATTGTGCCTCATTCAGCAATTTTGATGCTAATAAGAGATCCGGAACTTACCTCAAATGTTTAATAGCATTGATTTATTCCAAATCGGAAAGTTCCTGGTCTATTTCATTCCTATATAAAATGAAATGTATTGCTTTTAAAGTATTTACTATTCTGATGCCCCAATGCTGATGAAATAGTCTTCTTATTTCGCTTACTGCGTTTTCTTTGGAATATTCAAAAGGTTTTTGATACAGCATTACAAAATCTTTTAAGTCTTGATAAATATCTGCCATATTATCTGAAAGACTCAATTCTTCAGAATCATTGTTAATGTTAAGAGCATGATATACATCAACGAGTCCGAATTTTTCTCTAAGTGTCTTAAATACCTCTTCCCATTGTTCTTCTGTTACAAATCTTTCATTAAACGACTCATCTGTAACATCAATATATGGCAAAACAGAACCCTTTAGATATAAAAGCGGTGCAATTTTCTGAAAATACTGAAGAATATCATCAGTAGAATATTTGTCAACTTTTTCAAAGAAAAGACAATATTCATTGGCTACGGTAATAAAATCAATTATAGCTTTAGAATAAATTGGCTTTGAATAATCTAATTCCTCAATCATAAAAAAATCATTAAACTAATTTTTAAACTCAATCTTCAATCTTCAATCTTCAATCTTCAATCTCGTGATACTGCATAGCGCCTAAATCTCCTGGCGGTGTTCTTGGGTTTCCAAGAATATCAAATGGTATTTGTATTGCAATATCGGGATTTCCTTTACCAATTGCAGGTGATTCTTGCATTAACCGATAATCATTTTCAGAAACATTATTAAACAATGGATTTAGATTTTTTAAAATACTTATATAATTAGAAGCAGAAGTTTCCATTGTAGTTTTAAGCAGGCAGTGATCAAATTTGTAATTTGCCTGACCAATTCCCGGGAAGAAATCTAATAATATCTCATCGTTCAAACTTCCGTATATTATAGAATTTCCAAAATCAGCTTTAATAAGATCCCTAATCTGAACATTATCATTTATATCGTAATAATAATTATTGATGTAAATCATTGGGGTTTGCCTTACACCAATACTGTAATAATTTGCAAAAGTACAATGATTAAACTCGTATTTTCCGCCGATATTAATGTATGCAGAATGTTCTCCGCAATTAGCCACAATAGTGTTTTCTGCATATACATCACTTCCTTGTAAAAGCAAACCTGTAGAACTCATATTTCTTATAATAGAGTTTTTTAAGGTAAGAGTAGGATTGGAAAAACTACCAATTGAATCAACGTGCAATCCAACAGTTCCATTTTTAATTATAGCATAATTAAACTCATGATCTTTGCTGGTAGCTGTAAGCCAAATTCTTCCCCACTGACCCGGCAATTCACGATAAAAAGGTTCAAGTCTGTCACCCTGAAATGTAACAGGAGCATCAATAGTTCCGTTTACCTTAATTGATGAACCGCCGAGGAAAATCATACTTGAATTACTATGAAGATGTATTCTGGTACCTTCATTAATAGTTAGAGTTTTATCTTGGTCTACAACAAAAAAGCCATAAAGAACATATGGAAGTTCACTTGTCCACGTTTGGTCATCTGTCATCAGATGATATGAGATGCCGCTATCTGGGTCTGTATAATTAGGTTTAATAAATATTGCATCCTGACCCCAGGCAGCGAGGCTAACACTTTGTTTATTGCCATTTATTTCAAAATTTATTTTATCAGTTATTATGAGAGGAAGATTCTGATTAACAGGGTCAACAGTGATTTCAACAAATACAATAATGCTGTCATTTTGGTCTATCTCAATATTGTCAACATAATTTCCGGGTCTGCCATCTGCATTAAATCTGAAGAAAGAGTTGCTGCCTTCTTCAAGCCAAATTCTTGAAATATTAATTCTATTATGATGATTGTTATAAACTTTAAAGCTTTTTGTTGAAGAACCTACAGTAGTAAAAACAGTATCAAATAAAAGAGTATCTAGTGAGAAATTTAGCTTTATTGAAGGATCTGAGTCGAAGCCGGTATCCCTGCATGAGCCGGACAATAAATATATGAACACTATAATAGTTGCAGGTACCCAGAATCTTTTAAGTCTTATCATTTTTTTATTTTGATAACGCTTTGAAACATTGAAAATTATATTATTTGTAAATTCCCGGTGCAAAATTAGTAAATCATTCACTAAAAAAAAGACCCAAAATCTTTGTATCACATAAAAATAAATTATTTTTGCAGCCGAAATAACTATTAAACTACTATGGCAAAAAATAAAAAAGACAAAGCAAGCGAAAAGAACATAATGGCTGTTGAAGAAGCATTAGGGAAATCAGAACAATTTATCGAGAAAAATCAGAATAAAATTGTTTGGGTTGTTCTTGCAATCGTATTAATTATTGGTGGATATATCGGATATAACCGTTTTATTATTGAGCCACGTGAAAAGGAAGCATCTGCTGAAATTTTTATGGCGCAGAAATATTTCGAGAAAGAAGATTATAAAATGGCACTTGAAGGAGATGGTTTTTATATTGGCTTTCTTGATATAATTGATAATTATGGAATGACAAAATCAGCTAATCTTTCAAAATATTATGCTGGTATATGCTATTTACATCTGGGTGAATTTGAGAATGCAATTGATTATTTAGCAAGTTATAAAAAGAGAGATTTGATTTTGGGAGCAATGGCCTACGGCGCTATGGGCGATGCTTATCTTGAACTTGATAAAAAAGAAGAAGCTCTTAAATTCTATAAAAAAGCTGCTGATCATAAACCAAACAGGCTTACTTCACCAATGTTTCTTCTAAGAGCTGCTCAGCTTGAAGAACATTTGGGTAATTATAAATCAGCTCTGGATTTATATAATAAAATCAAAACTGATTTCCACGGTTCTACTGAAGCAACTGATATTGACTATTACATTGGAAGAGTTAGCGGATTAATTAAATAATTCCGACAATGTCAAAAAAAAAGAACTTATCTGATTATAATAAGTCTGTTATTGCTGTTGCAGATAAGATGAAAATTGCAATAGTTTACGCTGATTGGAATGAAGAAATTACTTCAGCTCTTGTTTTCGGGGCAAAGGATACTCTTTTTAAGCACGGGTTAAAAGAAAAAAATCTTATAGTATATAGTGTTCCCGGAAGTTACGAGCTTCCAATGGGAGCACAGTACTTATTGGCCAATAATTACGACATTGATGCAGTAATATGCATTGGATGTGTAATTCAGGGAGAAACCAGACATTTTGATTTTATTTGTGATGCGGTTGCAAATGGAATCATGAATGTGGCTATAAAGTATGAGAAACCTGTAGTTTTTGGGGTATTAACTACCAATAATTATGAACAGGCAAAAGATCGCTCAGGTGGAAAACATGGAAATAAAGGAGATGAAGCCGCAATTACTGCCATTCAAATGGCTGCCCTGAGAAAAAAAATGTGGAAATAATCAACTATGCCCAATCCTGATGATAGCTTGAGAATTGTATTTATGGGAACTCCTGAGATTGCAGTTGAATCCCTTAAAGCTATTATAAATGCTGGATATAATGTGGTAGGAGTTGTTACTGCTCCTGATAAACCTGCCGGAAGAGGTCAAAAGCTAAAATATTCCGCAGTAAAAGAATACGCGCTGCAAAACAATTTACTGTTACTTCAACCTTCAAATCTTAAAGATGAAAGTTTTATTAAACAGTTGAAGGAACTTAATCCTGATGTACAGGTTGTTGTTGCTTTCCGAATGTTACCCAAGTTGGTTTGGGAAATCCCCTCAAAAGGAACTTTCAATATGCATGCTTCATTATTGCCTGACTTAAGGGGTGCAGCACCAATAAATTGGGCAATTATTTATGGATATAAAAAAACAGGAGTCACTACTTTCTTTATTAATGAAGAAATTGACAAAGGAAAAATTATTCTCTCTCGAGAAATTGATATTGAAGAAGGAGAAACAGCAGGTTCACTGCACGACAAACTTATGTTTATAGGAGCAAACTTAGTTGTCGATACTATAAATCTTATTAGTCGCACTTCAGTAAAAACATTATGTCAAGCCGATTTGGAGAAAAACATTTCTGAATTAAAACCGGCACCTAAAATATATAAAGAAGATTGCAAAATTGACTGGAGTAAACCGGGAAGGGAAATTGTATGTTTTATTAATGGCCTAAATCCATATCCCGGGGCCTATGCTTTACTAAATATTAATCCAAGTATAGGTGAAGCGAATTATAAAATATACACTGTGGCTTATTTGCCGGAGAACCACAATCTAAATATAGGAGAGGTAATTATTGATCGAAATAATCACATAAAAGTGGCAACAAAAGATGGTTTTATAGAAATTTTGAGTATTCAGGAGCCGGGAAAACGTCTATTAAGCACCAAAGAATACCTCAGAGGAGTGAAATTTTAAATTTTTTTTAGCATTTTTGCAATTCCTTAAATCGCTGTAATGCACTGTTTGTCAGTTGTTTAGCAAAAATAGTTATTAACAAAATCTTCATTTTTTCAACAAAATCAACACTTTTAGCAAATTTCTCTTGGAAGTTTAGATAAATGCTATATATTTGCAATGGAAATAAATATTTCTTTTTATTTAACCAAAACAAAGAAAAAAATGAACAAAGCAGAACTAATTGATGCTATTGCATCAGGAGCAGGCTTAACAAAAGCTGACTCAAAAAAAGCACTAGACGCTTTCATTAAAGCTACAACAACTTCACTTAAAAAAGGTAACAGAGTAGCATTAGTAGGATTCGGTTCATTCTCAGTAGCAAAAAGAGAAGCACGCAAAGGCCGTAACCCACAAACTGGTAAGGAAATTAAAATCCCTGCTAAAAAAGTTGTTAAATTCAAAGCTGGTGCTGAACTTGCTGGCGTTGTTAAGTAAGCAATTTTACTTGAAAAAAAAAAGCTTCGGAATATTCCGGAGCTTTTTTTTTACCTTTACATTCAGTTATTTTTTTTAATAACGTAATAATAATGAGCGACGATAAGAACCTTCAAGGATACGACCCAAACGCACCGGGTATTATTGGCAATAATATATTCGGACTTCCTTTCAATACTGAGAATGCAAAAGTTGTAATTATTCCTGTTCCATGGGATGTGACAGTTTCCAGTCAAAGTGGAACTTCATTGGGGCCCCAGAATATCAAAACACAGTCGTATCAGATAGACTTATTTGATTATAAAGCTCCTGATGCATGGAAACAAGGCATAGCTATGGAACCTATTTCTGAGATTATACTTAATAAAAACAATGCAATCAGGAAAAAGTCGTCTAAGTATATATCTGAATTGGAAAAAGGAATAGATCCAAGTAATAGTGTGGATATGAAATTTATTCTTAATGAAGTTAATCATGAATGTAATGCTATGATTAATGATATTGAGCACAAAGCACTTGAATACTTAGATCGAAAAAAGAAAGTAGTTTTAGTAGGAGGTGACCATAGTACATCTTTGGGATTGATAAAGGCTTTGGCTAAAAAAAACCATTCTTTTGGAATATTGCAGTTTGACGCCCATGCTGATTTGAGAAATGCATACGAAGGCTTTGAGCACTCTCATGCTTCGGTAATGTATAATGCATTAAAATTGGAGCAGGTTTCAAAGCTAGTTCAGTTGGGCATTCGAGATTATTGCGAAGAAGAGAATAGTTATATACAAAGAAATTCTGTTAGAATTAAAACATTTACTTCAAGAAGTCTTTATTCAAGATTATTTGAAGGCGAGAGTTGGAAAAGCATTTGCAATAATATTATTGATGAACTGCCGGATAACGTATATATAACTTTTGATGTTGATTTTCTAAATCCATCTGATTGTCCTACAACCGGAACTCCTGTGCCGGGAGGATTTTCTTTTGAACATGCATTATATCTTATTGATAATATAGCTTCATCAAATAAAAAAATAATAGGATGTGATATTGTTGAAACAGGTCCGGGAAGTATTGACGGTATTGTTTCATGCCGAATTCTTTACAGAATGATTTTGAATATGTTGATGTAGGGTATATAAGATTTGTGATAAATGAAAAATATCGAAATTGAAGGATTGGTAGATTATTTAAAGGATTTTGCTACTGATGAGAGATGGGAAAGGTTTCAGACAATAATCGAACATCGTACTAGGTATATCACCGTAGTTTTGGAAGATATTTATCAGTCGCACAATATTAGTGCGGTTCTAAGAAGTTGTGAGTGCTTTGGAGTGCAGGATGTTCATATTATTGAACAAAAATATGAATTTGAAGTGAACTCGCAAATTGAAATGGGATCTTCAAAATGGCTGACAATTTATAAACACAAAGCAAAGCAAAATAGCAGTGGAAAATGTATACAATCCCTTAGGAAAAAAGGATACAAAATAATTGCTACATCACCTAATGTTAATGATAGCGACCTATATGATTTAAATATTGATCAAAAAACCGCGCTTATATATGGAACTGAGTTGGAAGGTTTGTCAAATGAAGTATGCGAAATGGCCGACGGGTTTATGAAGATTCCAATGTTTGGATTTACCGAAAGCTTCAATATTTCCGTGACAGTTGCACTAAGCCTTCAATATTTAACTAACAAACTGCGCAAATCTAATATAAAATGGCAGCTCTCAAAAAGAGAGAAAAACGAAGTATTATTGAACTGGCTCAAAACATCAATAAAGAACTCGAAAAAAATTATCAAGTTTTATAATCAGAAAGACACAATCAATTAGTGATTTTTTAATTGATTTTATTAATTTTGCCACAAAACAAAATCTAACATTTAATTTTAAATAACATGGGAAAAGGAGATAAGAAAACATTCAGAGGTAAGCTAATAATGGGCTCATACGGTAAAACTCGTCCTCGCAAAGGCACAAAAACGGAAGTAGTTAAAGCTGAAAAGACAAAATAAATAAGCCGTATCTTTAGGAATAATAAGGCTGTCTGAAATAATACTCAGGCAGCTTTTTATTTATTTAGTAACTCACGGAAATAATCACCTCTTTCCATAAAGTTTTTAAATGAATCGTAGCTTGCAGCAGCCGGCGATAAAAGACAAACTTCGCCTGAATTGGTTAATTTTTTTGCTGTAGAAACAGCTTCCTCAAAACTTGATGGCAGCATATTGATTTTTGTATTATTCGGATACTTTGAAATCAAAATACTATACATCCTTTTTCCAGCATCGCCAATAAATATTAGATTTTTCACTTTATGCCCATTGATATATTCTATCAAATCATCATAAAATATACCTCTGTCGAAGCCGCCAAGTATTATGGTGGATGTGTTTGGGAATGTTTCCAAAGCAGCAATAGCAGCTTCAGGAATAGTTGAAATAGAGTCATTAATAAAAACAGCACCCTTTATATTTGCAACCATTTCCATCCTGTGCGCCAATCCTTTAAAATCTGCAACTCCGTCAATAATATGCTTTTCCTCAATTCTTGCTAATAGTGCAGCAGTAGAGGCAGCTTGAATATTTATTAGATTATGTTCTCCCTGGAGTTGCCTGTTGTTGCAAACATTATTTAAGACAAATTTCCGGTCATTATGCTTAATAATAAGATCATCAAAACTGCAAATAACCCCACTGTTATCATTTAAATATAATTTAAACCCATTCCCAAATAGTTCTTCCGATGTGCTGTTAATTGCTTCATTGTTTTTATTTACAATGAAATAATCTTCTTTATTTTGCCACCTGGCTATATTAAATTTTGCCTCCTGATATTCTTTATATCCATTATAATGATCCAGATGTTCCTGATATATATTAAGAAGGATGGAAATATGAGGAGACACTTTAATATTTTCGAGCTGATGGCTGCTCATCTCGAAGACAATAATTGAATCCTCTTTTATATCGCTGATATAATCGAATGGAGGAAGACCAATATTTCCGGCAAGAATAGCATTTTTACCTGCTGTTTTCAGTATATGATAAAGAAGTGAAGTAGTTGTGCTTTTTCCTTTTGTTCCTGTAATCCCAATAATTTTTTGTTTAAAAAGATTTATAAAAATCTCTGTTTGAGATGTTATTTGCGTGTTTATTTCAATATTAATATTTTTATAAGAAATCCCCGGACTTTTTATAACAATATCATAATTGTTTATTTCATTTAGATAATCAGACCCTGAATAACAATTTACCAAATCGTCATTTTTAATAGCAAGCTTAACCTTACTATAAAGGTCGTCTCTTTTATCAGCAATAGATAATGTGATATTGGGTAGAAATTTTCTAATAGTTTTATATGTGGATGTTCCTTCAAGGCCAAAACCTAAAATAAGAACTTTCTTCCCTTTAAAATAATTTACAAACTCCTTCATCTTCTATATCAATCTGGAATTTAAGTTTTCAATAGTTGATTTAATAGCAGATTCAAGATTATTGTCGAGAAAATGCTTATTGTCAAATTCAGTTAAAACGCTTTCAATATTGACTTTTGAATCAATATTTGGGAGAATAGTATTTTTATAATAATCAAGTAAAAAAGGAAGCCTTCTGTTATTCTTTTTAACGAGATATAATAAGGCAGCATTTACTTCATTTATTGTGCCGACGCATTCAAAGGGTTTTTCTTTTGAAAAACCGGTTAGCTGTTCAAAATATCCCTTTAGGTTTTCATTATCAAATAAATTACTTCCAAATATTTTGAATAAATCTTCAGAAGATAAAAAAGGAGATAGAATTATAAATGTAAACAAGCACTTTGAACAATTGCAACACCAAATATCGGATTTACTGCCGGCATTACAACTCCTAAAAACTTTGTGATACTTGGTATTTCCGGAAAACATTGCTCCAATTTGAAGTTCATTCAATGGGCGCAAAAGACTGAAATAATTTACTGAAGGACTTACAAATTCACAGAAATACTGCCTGAAATCATTCTCAAACTCAAATGATTTGGAATATTGATGGTTAATTTTTGTTCCGGGAATAGTAGATTCATTGGCACTAGATTCATTAGATAGTGCTATGTTTTTTATTCCGTATAATATTGCATTAAGTGAACAAACAAAAGCAAGAAGAGCGGAAAAAGGAGTGTGACCGTTTAAAAACCCTTGATTGTTAAGCTCCAGCAATAATGGATATATTGTTCGCTGCACTTCAATTTTGTTTTCATCAGGAAGTTCTGCGGCCTTAAGTACATTTTGGGTAGCGCCCCTGTAATTCACAACAAGGGTTTTATTGGATTTCCCGAAGTTCTTAAGGATTTCTAAGCCAACTATTGAATCTTTCCCGCCACCAACAGGAATTAAAAAAGAATCACTAAGATTTATTTTTCTTGTTTTTGGAGTTGGATGTGCATTTTTTCCGTAAGAAAAATTGAATAAGGCATCGGCATTGCAGCGGATTTTATTTGTATAGAAAAATTCGCCCAAACCATTTTTATAAAGTTTCTTCCAAAAATCTTCCTGCTTTTTTGTAAGTTTAAAAGGCTTAATATGAATTTCAGGGGAGCATGCTGCTTTCCAATAGCTAACAAGCTCGATCATACCAATATTGAAAATAGCATTTTGCAAAAACTCATCGCATAGTTCACAGTGGAAATCACTTTTCTTGATGTGAAAAGTTAGTTGTGGGAAAAAATTATACTTATTGTTTAAATTAAAGTGAAATATGATAATAAGCTTATCGTTGTTAAAATTATAATCGAATTTTTCGAAAGTAAAAACCGGATATTCTTGTCGTAGCTTTTCGAAATTATTAACGGATTTGTGCGACATATTGAACAATGATAACTTTAATTTTGTTATTGATGTTAGAAAGTTTTCGTAAAAGTAAGAAATAAAGATTTAAATTTGATAAGTATACTTTAGCAACAAATTATAAAAAAATGAAAATGCCTAAAAGATTTGTAGAACCTTCACAAGGAAGATTGTTGTTAAGTGAACCTGCGCTGAGTGATAATTACTTTTCACGCAGTGTTGTATTACTTGTTGAACACTCTGAAACAGAGGGTAGTGTGGGCTTAATATTAAATAAGCCTATTCATTTGAAGCTTAATGAGGTTGCTAAAGATTTTCCTTCAATAGATTTCCCTATTTACCTTGGAGGTCCTGTTCATCCTGATAGATTGTTCTATCTGCATACAAAAGGAGAATTAGTGCCGGGTAGTATTAAAGTATTTAATGATTTATATTGGGGAGGTGATATCACAAAAGTTGTTGAATTAATTGAAAATAAACAACTTAACAAATCGCAAGTAAGGTTCTTTATTGGTTATGCAGGCTGGAGTGTAGGACAGCTCGACAGCGAACTAGCTGAAAAATCATGGATAGTATCAATGACAAACAAGAGAAGCATAATGAGCCCAAATCCCGAAAAACTCTGGAGCGAACTTATAAAGCAAATGGGCAGCGATTATGCAATTTGGGCAAACTTTCCTGCAGACCCAATTTTAAACTAAATCAACCATTTTATTTGGAAATATTCTTAAAATCTGATGATAAAAATGCATCAGGTTTTTCTTTGTCAACCTCGTGAGAATGTGTATATAGAATAATTGCATCTTTCACGGTTACAATAAATTTCCACGTTTTGCCTTTGCCATACTGTAAAGTATCTTCAGGACCAATTTTATGCAAAATAGCAACATCCTCCCTTTGATCGGTAATTGCTTGCTGGATTTCATCTCTTGTTACAATTTTGACTGTATAAGGATAATATTGAGCAATTTTCTCAACACTGTTTACATCGGGAGCAAGTTCGTCTTCTAAAAGCCAAAGCTCCATGTTTTTAACTTGTCCGTCTTTTACTTCCAATAGCTTAGTAAGACTGAAATTTCTTAAGAGCGATCTTTCTAATGCTTGTCTTTGCATATATTGAACAAATATTCCCATTTTATACAGGTAATTATCTTCGTCAATATCTCTGTATGAAAGTGGAACAGAGCCAAGATCAGGCATTTTGTCAAAATCCTTTGTCGGATGACCCATTACAAAATTCAAAAATTGATAAACATGTGGGAGATTTTCTTGCTTAATGTCTGCAAGAATTATAAAAGAATACTTATTATCATTCTTTTTCTTTTCAAATTCTTGGAAAGTGATAACTTCAAATGGAGTTATAGTCCAAAATCTTTCCATTTCTTCCAAAAGTCTATTATTAAAATCTGCAAAAGGATTTTGGTCTTTCACTAAAAGGGTAGTACTTTTCTTGAAATTGTCGTAATCTTTTCTTTTTGCAGTTCTTATTTGTGCTGTGGCGCTAATGCAAAATAGCATTGCTGTGGCGATTATTATTACTTGTTTCATAATTATTGATTGTTTTCTTTATAAACTATGTCGAAATTATAAATTTTTCTGTTAATAATTATGTTTTATTCAAAATGATAAATCCTGACCAAATATTAATGAGATTATATGTTCGGGTTTTGCATTTTCTCCTTTTATAATGCAATTGGCTCTCAAATAATGATGCTCTCTTTGGTTTAGCAATTCTGTTACTTTTTCAAGTAGTTCTTTCCCTGTTTTGTTTTTTATCAGAGGTCGAATATGATTTGAATCCTCTAGCCTTTTTGTCAAACTTGCAGGACTCATTTTTAGATAAACTGATGTTCCCATTTTCAGAATGCTATCCATATTATCAAAGAAACATGGTGTTCCGCCTCCGGTCGCAATAATAATATTATTAAAATCTGAAATAGACAGCAATGCATCTTTTTCAATTTGCCTGAAAACATCTTCGCCTTTATTTTCAATAATAAAAGGGATTTTTGCTCCTGTTTTTTCTTCAATGAAATTATCCAAATCAAGAAAATCATAACCTACTCTTCTTGCAAGTCGCTTACCAAGAGAAGATTTTCCACACCCCATAAACCCAATCAGAAATATTCGCATAAAAAGAAGTCAACTATAATTAATTGTATCACAAATATAATTCAATTCTCAACCATAATATTATAAAATTACTAATGTATAAAATACGTAATTTCGCGGTTTGAATTATTTTTACAAAACATTTGTAATAAACTTCAACAAAACTTTTTGATGATTAGGAAGTATTTTCAAGGTTCAGATTTATTTTCAAACATAATTACACTGGTGTTCGGTACTTTCCTGGCTCAGATGATTCCTATATTGCTTCAATCGGTATTAAGAAGAATATATTCCCCTGAAGATTTTGGAGCAATTGCTGTATTTATTAGCATAACGGCAATATTTGTAATTTTTTCTACCCTAAGATATGAAATGGCTATTAACCTCCCCAAGAAGAAAGCAGACGCTGTAAACTTGGTGTTTCTATCATTGTTTTTAAGTTTTGTTTTTAATGCTCTGCTTTTTATTTGTGTTCTGCTGTTTAAAAATCAAATTGCTTCAATACTGAATTTATCATCAGAATACTCCTATATTTTATACTTTTCTCCTGTTAGTATATTTTTATTCAGTTCGTACCAAACTATCAACTATTATTTAGTTAGAGAAAAGGCATTTAAAGCTATTTCTGCAAATAAAGTCTCAAGAAGAATTGCTGAAGGAGCCACTCAAACAAGCCTTGGTTTAACAGGAAAATCATATGGATTGCTTGCCGGTGATATATTCGGACATCTTATTAATAACATTACTGGATGGTATCAGGTAATTCGCAAAGGATTTTCATTCAGGTTTTTTTCTTTTAAAAGGCAAAAAGAGCTTGCTCTAACTTACAAAGAGTTTCCTCTAATAAATCTTATTCCGTCATTTTTTAATGCAATCTGCTTAAATATGGTTGTTTTGCTGGTAGCAATGTTTTATTCCGAGGAAGTTGTTGGATATTTTGATCTTACTCGTCTTGTATTGGCTGTTCCTGCTGCAATGCTAACACTTAGCATTTCACAAGTATTACTGCAAAATATATCTCAAAAAAATCAGAAGAAAGAAAGCATAGTGTCTGATATTAAGAAACTGATCATCCTGCTTACAGTAATTGGTATAACTATGGTTCTGGTTATTCTGGTTTTAGCACCCTGGGCTTTTAGCATTTATGCCGGTGATGCATATTATACCTCAGGTATCTATGCTCAGATACTTGTTCCGGCAGCAGCAATTAAGATAATTGTTTCTCCAATTAGCATTATTTTCGTTGCTCTTAAAAGAATCAAAATAATAAGCATTTGGCAGATTGCTAATTTTATTTTGCTCTGCTGTCTTTATTTTTTTAGGCATCTTGATGTAATTGACTTTCTTAAAATTTATGTTTTAATGGATGTAGTGTCATACTTGGTGTTCTTTATTTTGATAATAAGGCTTGTGAAAAAATATGAGAGTAGTTTGAAAGTTTAAAATAATACTGAATAATTACTGAAAAGCAACAAATATGTTTGAATCAGAACTTAATACAACAAATAAAAGACAACAGATTCACTTTTGGATTTATTTTGTTGGACTATGTTTGTTTGTAGTTGCTATTCCTACATCTCCTTTTATGATAACTATAAGCCAGATAATCATAGGGCTTAACTGGATTGCCGAAGGACGTTTTTCAACCAAATTAAAAAAGTTTGTTGCAAACAAACCTGCCGTGGTTTTTACTTTAATCTACTTTTTGTTTGTTGTCGGACTTTTGTGGACAAATAATTATAGAAATGCTTTTCAAAACGATTTATTACACAAACTTCCTACACTCACACTTACAATATTTATAGTTTCATCTAGAAGCTTGAATATAAAACAAATCCGATTGTTGATATTATTGTTTATTGCTTCAGTTTTGACAGTTTCTTTTATTGGAACTTATAATTTATTGTTTGCCGACTTGGCAACTTACAGATACATATTACCATATGGCTCGCACATATATTATAGCTTGATGCTTATTATGTCGGCATTTATGCTGCCGTGGATAATTAAGCAAATTACTGATAAAAAAAAGTTTTTAATTCTATCGTTGGTTTTGTCATTATGGATGATATTTTTCTTGGTTTTATTAAGATCTCTTTCCGGAATTGCTTCACTTTCGGGAGTTTTTGTGTTTATGGTTATTTGGTTTGTTTTTAAGATTAAGAATTTGGTTGTTAGAGTTATTATAACGTTTGTTTTTCTTATAATAATTATTTCTTCAGCTTTTATGTTTAATTACATTTATGAAAAAGCCGCTAATGTTGTTCATTATGATTTTGAGAATCTTGAAACACATTCTGCTGAAGGAAATGAATATGTTAACGATACAACAAAAACATTAAGAGAAAATGGTCATCTGGTATTTATTTATGTTTCTGAAGTTGAATTAAAAGAAGAATGGAATGCAGTAAGCGAGATTGACTTTAGTGGAAAAACCTCCAACCAGCAGATTCTGAAGTATAACTTATACAGATACATGGCTTCAAAAGGGTATAAGAAAGATAGAGAACATTTTAAACTTCTGAGTGAGGACGACATAAAAGCAATAGAGGAGGGAGTTCCAAATTATCTTTATGTAAATTGGCCCGGAATTTTTCAGCGGATCCATCAGACTATTGCCGGCACAATTATATTTAAGGAAACACAAAACCCCGAATGGAGTACTTTTGCCCAAAGAATAGACCTTTGGCAAGCTTCTTTTACTGCAATTAAAAAATATCCGATAATTGGATGGGGAACAGGTGATCTTTTTGAAGCTGTTCAATATGGATTAGTAGAGAATGGATCATATTTTTATGTTGGTAAAGATGTGAAGCCACATAACCAGTTCCTTCTTATTTTAATATCTTTGGGAATAATTGGTTTATTATTGTTTTTCGGGTTTTATACATTTACCATTGTAAAATCAAAAGGTTATAAAATATTGTATTTCAATGTGTTCCTTGTTGCTTATGCGATAAACATGCTCGGAAATAATCCTGTTGATGCACAATTAGGCCAATCATTATTTGTATTTTTTACAGTATTGTTCTGTTTTTTATATCCCCGAAAAAATGACGAAAAAGTCTTTTAGTAGGATAATTGTAATTGTTGAATTTCATTTTTTATGAGCGTATTAAGGTTTCCTGTATATAGATTACATCTGGTTTTCGTTCAGATAGCCATCTTTATTGCTCTATTAATTACTTACAAGCTGATTATTAATCCTGTTTATGGATACAGTGGATTCGATACAAAATTTTCAGGCGAAACTTTATTAATTGCTTGCGTGTTGATGTCGTTCTTGTTATTTATTGGACTTTACATTAAGAATGAATTTATATACGCGTGCTGGCAAATTTTGTTTTTGTTTATGTTTCCCGGTACTGCAGTTTTTCAATCTTATAATAGTGGCTCTATTGATCCATTATTTGCAGTAAGTATATTCCTTTTTGTGATTGCATTTAGTGATGTCATCAGATTTAAAGCGAAGGGTTTTGAATTGAATATCAACGAGAATGACAGAAATCTATATGCGTTTTTATTGATAGTATTATTGATGATATTGCCGTTTGTACTATATTTACCATATATAAATTTGAAAAACTTGTTTTTTATTGATATTTATAAAACAAGATTAATTTTTAGAGAAATTCAATCATCAATATCGGGATATCTTTATTCTCCTCTTTCAAGAGTGGCATTACCTGCCCTGATTGTTATAGCGATAGCAAGAAAAAAATGGCTTTTATTAATAATTTCATCTTTATTGCTCATCTATCTGTTTTTATGCGGCGCACAGAAGGGTGTATTTATAGGATTACTTGCAGCACTTTTGTTTTATCTTGGAACATATAAATTCAAACCACTATTTTTCGGTTATTTAGTACTTGGGTTAACCGTTTTGGGTATTTTGGTTTTTTTGACAGGAAATTATTTGCAGTTGGATGCATCTGTCAGCAACTCTGTAACAGGTGTTTTTATCAGAAGAGTATTTTTTGTGCCTCCTATGCTGGATGCTGTTTATTATGAGCATTTTGCAGATACTTATTTGTACTATTCACATAGCTTCCCCATGAATATGTTTTTTGATTATCCATTGGATAAAGATTTATCTATGTACATCGGGCAAGATGTTTTAAATTATCCTGATATGAGAGCGAATGTAGGCGTTGTTACCGAATCATTCGTTAGTTTGGGATATTTTGGTGTTGTTATGATTTCGTCTATTTTTATGATAATTTTCAGCTTTTTGAAAGACCTTAATATTAAACCAATTTACTTTGGAATATTATTCGTTTATCTTTTCCAGATGAACTCGTCTTATTTCTCAGTACTGATGGCAACTCACGGAATGATGTTTATGATAATTTTCTTTTGGTTGTTTTTGAATAATAAAAATTCAAGTAATTTAGAAGGAAAGTTGTAATATGATTTTTATAAATATTAACTAATTAAACCAACGGCAGATTGAATAAAACTGTTTCTATAATTATTCCTAATTACAATGAAGCACTCTATTTAAAAGATTGTGTGCATTCATTGTTGAATAGCACTTATCCTGCGAATATGCTCGAAGTTCTTGTTGTTGATGGTGGCAGCAAGGATAATTCAAAAACAGTAATAGAAGAGGTTCAAAAAGATTATAAGCAAGTAAAATGGCTTGAAAATCCGCATAGATTTACTCCTTTTGCATTGAATATTGGAATACATGAGGCAAGTGGAGAGTATATTTTGATTGCCAGTGCACATTCTCAGTTTACAGAGAATTATATTCTTGAATTGCTCAATAAGATGGAAGAGCTTAACGCAGATGTTGTGGGCGGCGTTATGGAAACAAAGATAAAAAATACTAACCCAACATCTGTTGCAATAAAAACTGTTTTGTCAAACAAATTCGGTGTCGGAAATTCAATGTTTAGAATAGGAATCGACAAGCCAACGCAAGTTGATACCGTTCCCTTCGGATTGTATAAAACAGAACTTTTGCGCTCTATCAACGGATATCGAGAAGATCTTATCAGAAATCATGATATCGAAATGTCGAAAAGGCTTTTGGCGAAAGGAGCAAGGATTTTTCTTGTTCCAACGGCAAAATGCACATATTTTGCAAGAGAAACTTTTGGAAAATTAGCGAAAAACAATTACAGCAACGGTAAATGGATTTTGCTAACCGTTTATCTTACTAAAAACTTTTCATCTCTCAGTATCAGACACTTTGTGCCGCTTATGTTTGTTTTTTCATTGATATTGCCCATAATAGCAGCTGCATTTTTCTGGCCTTTGGCAGGTTTGGCTGTTTTAAGTCTTTTTGCCTATTTACTAATGATGTCAATGATAATATTGAAGATTAGAAAGAATCTTCAAACAACTTTCTTGAAATTAATTAAAGCCTTTTTTGTATTGCATTTTTCTTATGGAATAGGCTCATTGGTTGGGTTGTTGAAGTTTTATAAATTATTTAAATCTGTATAATAGAATTTTGATAAAAAGGAATTTATTTCGATTATGATAAAAATTATAACAATAGTAGGGGCAAGGCCACAGTTTGTAAAAGCAGCTGCAGTGAGCAGAGCCATAGGTAAACATGATAATTTAAAGGAAATCATTGTGCATACCGGGCAGCATTTCGACAAAAATATGTCGGATGTTTTTTTTGATGAGATGGAAATTCCTCACCCGGATTATAATCTGCATATCAATTCTTTATCACATGGCGCTATGACAGGCAGAATGATTGAAGAGATTGAAAAAGTAATATTGAAAGAAACTCCTGATTTGCTTTTAGTTTACGGTGATACAAATTCTACTTTGGCTGGAGCTTTGGCAGCTTCAAAGCTTCATGTTAAGGTTGCTCATGTTGAAGCAGGTTTGAGAAGTTATAATATGAAAATGCCTGAAGAAATTAATCGAATTCTTGCTGATAGAATAAGTAATATCTTGTTTTGCCCAACAGAAAGGTCGTTATTAAACCTTGCTAATGAAGGCTTTGATAATTTCGATTGCAAAATTGTTAGAACCGGTGATGTTATGTATGATGCTGCGCTATTCTATAGTGAAAAAAGTGCAAAGAAATCAACTGTTTCCCAAAAATTGAATTTAAAGGAATTTGTCCTTACAACTTTTCATAGAGCTGAAAATACTGATGATTTTGATGCGCTAAAAAATATTATAACCGGACTTAATAAAGTTAATTCCGAAATTCCGGTTGTTTTTCCTGTGCATCCACGAACAAAAAAGATTATTGAAAATTCAGGTTTGAAAGTGAATTTCCTTATGATAGACCCTGTAGGATATTTTGATATGCTAGAGCTAATTAAAAACTGTAAGATGGTTTTTACCGATAGCGGTGGCTTGCAAAAGGAGGCGTTTTTCTTTGGAAAAAAAGTTATAACAATGAGAGAGCAAACGGAATGGGTTGAACTTGTTGATAATGGCTTTAATATCCTTACAGGTGCAAATTCCGAAAAAATATTTGAAGCATACCAAAATTCAATGCAAGCTAATATTGATTTCAATGTAGATCTTTATGGCGATGGAAATGCATCCGGGAAAATAGTAGAGGAAATAATCAAATTTTTAAATAACTAATTATTGATATGGGAAATCCGGCTAAAGTATGCCATTTTACAAGCGTTCATCCATGGGATGATATCAGGATATTTCAAAAGCAATGCATTTCATTGGCAAATAACGGATTTGAGGTTTTTCTTGTTGCTCCTGACGCTGAAGAAGGAATTCATAATGGTGTTAATGTAATTAATGTTGAATCGAAAGGTAAAGGAAGATTATACAGATTTTTAAAGTTTAGAAAAAAAGTATATAAAAAAGCATTGGAAATTGATGCAGATATTTATCATTTCCACGACCCTGAACTTTTGCCATTTGCAAAGAAAATTTTGCGAAAAGGCAAAAAAGTTATTTATGACAGCCACGAAGATGTTCCTATGCAGATTTTGTCTAAACCATGGATAAAACCATTGCTTTTAAGAAAGCTGATTTCTTTTCTTTATAATGCCTATGAAAAAAAGCATTGTCAAAAGCTTAGCGGGGTAGTTTCTGTTCTGGATAGTATTACTGAGAAGTTTCCTAATGATAACAGAATAACAATTTTTAATTATCCGAAAATTGAATCTCAAGATGGGAAGATAATATCAAGTATAAAACTTCCTGAAAAGTTCATTATAGTTTATAATGGAGGTTTAACTTCAATAAGAGGAATTGATAATATTGTTGCTTCAATGAATTTCCTTAGTGATGAGTTTAGGCTGATTATTATGGGTAGATGGGAGAGTGATTTGTTTGAAAAACACTGCATGAGTTTGCCGGGTTGGGAGAAAGTTGAGTATTTGGGGGTGTTAGATTTTAATTCCTGCTATAGTCTGTTGAAAAAGTCTGATATAGGTTTGGTAATGTTTAAAGGCGTTCCTAATAATGTTAATTCTTTGCCTAATAAGGCTTTTGAATTTATCTCAGTATCTCTGCCAATGATAATGTCTGATTTTCCGCTCTGGAAACAAGAATTCGGCAACTACGCTCATTTTGTTCATCCTGAAAACCCTGAAGAACTAGCAAAAAAGATATCCGAAATTAGGAATAAGTATAATGAAGAAAAAGCCAGAGTTCAAATTGAATCAGACAAAATAATGCTTAGCAAAACATGGCTAAGCCAAGAGAAAAAGCTTGTTGAGTTTTATAATAACATATTGAAATAAGCTATTAAGCTGTTTTTCTAATATTGATAAAATATTTTACAATCAATCCGATTATGAAAAACATCGCAAACGATAATAATATAATTTTCGATGCAGATCCTTTAATTTCAACCGGTCTTGTAAAGTTTTGCTCAATTCTAATGATATTTTCATTCTCAATTTCAAATTCAATATCATATTTAAGTTTTGCTAAATCTAATAAATCTTTAACATTGTAATTTACCAGAAGAATAGAGCTCTTTTGGTGAGATTTATCGTTGAAACTTGAATTTCGACTTTTATGCGTATCAATTTCGTAATCAATCTCTTTTTCAAGTATCTCTAAAATGTTTTTTCTTTGTTGAGCCCTTTTATGGAGATTTATATTATTGTCGAAATATTTATTGAAATAGTCCTCAATATGCAATAAAGATTCTTTGTCGTTAGAATAAACTTCCACTGATACAAAAATTCTTTTTTCTAAATATCCAATAGATTTGGGGTCTTGAGTAGGTCGTAATTTTGATTCAGGAATGCTATAATCTATTGTTGTAATATTTTTTACTTCATCATAAGGGAGATCATATCTTTTGCTCATGTTTGCATGGTTATTACTCTCAATTTGTTTCTGCATAATGTCCATTAGCTGAACTAACAGATCTTCTTCAATCCATGTAGAAAAAATACCTGTAGAAATGAATTCCGTTTTTTTAATTTTGGAATAAGTATATCCTGCTGCGATTCCGATAATACAGAAAATGAGCAAAAACCAAAAGTTTTTGATTACGAATTTAATAAACTTATTAAATAATTCAATCAAATCGATTTCTTTTTGGCTCATATGTTTTTGATTTTTAAATGTTTGCAAAAAATTAAAAGATACAAAAGGAATAATTAATTTTCTCAACTAAATTAGTTTAATTTTTTAAAATGAGTATCTAATGAATAGACATTTGCTAATTAATATTGACAAAACGCTTTGAACGAAAAAAAAGGGGCAAGAGCCCCTTTTTTTTGTGCCTGGAAACAGGTATTATACGTGTCCCTGAGCAATCATTGCATCAGCAACTTTAACGAATCCACCAATGTTGGCACCTTTTACGTAATTGATAAAGTCACCCTCCTTACCATATTTAACGCAAGTTTTATGAATGTTAATCATAATAGTATGAAGTCTTTGGTCAACTTCTTCTCTGGTCCAAGACATTCTAAGTGAGTTTTGGCTCATTTCAAGACCAGAAGTTGCCACGCCACCGGCATTAGCTGCTTTGCCGGGGCCATAAAGAATTTTATTTTCCAAATAAACATCAACAGCATCAGGAGTTGAAGGCATGTTTGCTCCCTCAGAAACGCAAATACACCCATTTGCTACAAGCATTTTAGCCTCTTCTCCATTAATTTCATTTTCAGTAGCACAAGGAAGAGCTATGTCAACCTTTTCAGCCCAAGGCCTTGAAACTCCATCAACATATTTACAACCGTATTTATCTGCATACTCACGAATTCTTCCTCTTTTAACATTTTTAAGTTCCATTAAAAATGCAAGTTTTTCAGAGTCGATTCCATCTTTGTCGTAAATGTAACCACTGGAGTCAGAGAAAGTAACAGGTTTCCCTCCAAGCTCTATAACTTTTTCTGCAGCAAATTGAGCAACGTTGCCTGATCCACTAATTGCAACGGTTTTTCCTTTAAATCCTTCATTTATAGTTGCAAGCATTTCTTGTGCGAAATAAACACAACCATATCCTGTAGCTTCAGGACGAATTAAACTACCACCATATTCTATTCCTTTTCCTGTTAAAACACCTGTAAATTCATTTTTAATTCTTTTATATTGTCCGAACATATAACCAACCTCACGTCCGCCAACGCCAATATCACCGGCCGGGACGTCTGTGTCTGGTCCTATATGTCTTGACAGTTCTGTCATAAAACTCTGGCAGAAGCGCATAACTTCATTGTCTGTTTTGCCTTTGGGGTCAAAATCACTACCACCTTTACCTCCGCCTAATGGCAAAGAAGTTAAACTGTTTTTAAATACTTGCTCAAAAGCCAAAAACTTTAATATACCCAGGTTAACTGTTGGGTGGAATCTTAATCCGCCTTTATAAGGGCCGATAGCACTGTTCATTTCTATACGAAATCCTCTGTTTACCTGAAGTTCGCCTTTGTCATCTATCCAAGGAACTCTGAACATCAATACTCTTTCCGGTTCAATTATTCTTTCAAGAATTTTTGCAGCTTTGTACTTCGGGTTTTCATCAATGAATGGAATAATTGTTTGCACTACTTCCTCAACGGCTTGGTGATATTCTCTTTCTGCCGGATTTTTTGCAATTACATAATCCATAAATTTTTTTACTTGTGCATTCATAGTATTTGGTTTTTAAATTAATAAATGAAAACTAAATTTTTTAATTTCCTTTGATTGGTTGATTTTTATAACAATTTTATGCATAAAAAAAGAGCCTATTTAAAAATTTTTAAAATAAAAAAAAATTACAATTCTCTTTGAAATGTCATTTTTTTTGTTATAGCTAATAAAGTTTATTCCAAAAGCGATTTTATTGCTAATTTTATCAGCGCTGAAAAATTTGTTTTATTCCCAATCCAATCAATAATGGCAACTGAAAACTTGAATGAATACAAAGCTGAGTCGGAAGATAGCTTAAAGAATGCAGAGCCCATGTATATTTCTCAAGAGGAAATTCAAAGAATAATTGCTGAAAAGCAAGAAAGGTTTAAAGAGCTTTCAGCAATTAATAAAACAACAACCATTCTTAAAGAAGACAAATCTATACCTTCAATGCTAAAGGAAATTGTTTCGATCATCCCGCCGGCAATGCAGTTTGTGGATATTACCGTTTCGAAAATTAAGTATGGAGATGAAGATTATATTAGTGATGCAGGGTTTAAGAAAACTCCTTGGATGCTAAGAAAAGGATTTGAAACATTAGACGGCAAAGAAGGTGCAATAGAAATATTTTATACAAAAAAATGTCCGGATGCAGATGAAGGGCCATTCCTGATAGAAGAAAGAAACCTCATAAACAACCTCGCGAGCTTAATTTCCGGGCACTTAAATACAATTTTGGGGAAAGAACTTCTTAAAAAATCTATTAAAAAAGAAATAGAAGAAACTGAGGAAGAAAAGGAGAGAACATCTCATGCTGCTATGAGCAGACAACTGCTGCAACGCTTTCTTAAAAAACATAATTCCGACAGAGATATTTATCACGACCTTATGCAGGTTAAGGTTAGAGAAATTCTTCTTGTGGCAAATCTTTACGATGCCTTTATTATTGAGCAAGAAGGCAAATTTTTTGAGCAAGTTACTGGAGAGTACTTTCAATTAAATCTTTCATCAGCACCAAGAATCACAGGAGTTTCTACTCCTGAAGAGGCGTTAGAAAAACTTCAGGAAAAGCACTATGATCTCGTCATTGTAATGATGGGTATTGATAAAACAACACCTATTCAATTAAGCCGCATTATTAAACAGATATACCATAATTTACCTGTGTTTCTTCTGCTTAATAACAATAGTGATATATCGTTGTTTGAAGACGGAAATAAAGTAATCAATTCTATTGATAAAATATTTGTATGGAATGGAGATTCTAATGTTTTCCTTGCAATGGTTAAGTACCTTGAAGATAAACTAAATGTTGAAAATGATATTTCGATTGGGCTTGTTAGAGTTATTCTATTAGTTGAAGATTCTGCAAAGTATTATTCACGTTATTTGCCAATACTATACAGCATAGTAATAGAACAAACCAGGCAACTTATTGAAGAAGTTAACACCGATGAATTGTATAAACTTCTTAAAATGAGAGCAAGACCAAAAATTTTGCTTGCATCAAGCTATGAAGAAGCTGTCGACATTTTTAACAGGTACAAGGATTACTTGTTATGTGTTATTTCAGATGTCAAATTTGAGAAGGAAGGTTTATGCAACGATGAGGCAGGATTGTCATTGGTTAGTTATGTGAAATCTCAAATTCCCGATCTGCCAACTGTATTACAGTCATCAGACCTTGAAAATGCTCAAAAAGCTTATGAGCTTAGAACTACATTTATTAATAAGAATTCTGAAACTTTAAAACAAGATTTGAGGAGTTTTATTAATTATTTTCTTGGATTTGGAAATTTTGTTTATAAAGATGAATCAGGACGAAAGGATATTGCCGTCGCAAAGTCAATGAGTGAATTCCAAAAGCATTTGAAAACTATACCAGAAAATTCTTTGATTTACCATGCTAAAAAGAATCATTTCTCACATTGGCTTATGGCAAGAGGAGAGATTCAAATAGCAAAAAAGATTAAACCACTTAAGGTTGAAGATTTTAAAAGTCCGGGAAGTTTAAGGGAATATCTGATTGATATTGTTGAACAGTGTATTCATGATAAAAAAAGAGGAAAAGTCGTAAATTTTGAAGAGTCTGCCATTCTCGACGATTCTAATATTGTGCGACTTGCCCCCGGATCTCTGGGTGGTAAGGGCAGGGGATTGGCATTTATTAATATGCTGATAAATAATTTTGATTTTAATGAACTTGTTTCTGATATAAGGATTACTTCTCCCCGAACCTCAATTATTGGCGCAGATAAATTTGAAAGGTTTATTCACAACAATGATCTTTATGATAAAATTTATAAAGAAACAGATTATGAGCATCTTAAAAAACTTTTCTTTGAAGGTAAGCTTTCAGATGGACTGGTTAAGAAACTAAGAAGCTATCTTAGTGTAATAAATAAACCATTGGCAATTCGTTCTTCAAGTTTATTTGAAGATTCTCTTATGCAGCCATTTGCGGGTATATTCGATACATTCTTACTTCCAAATAATCACCCTGACCTTGAAGTTAGGTTGGAGCAAATGATGAATGCCATTAAAATGGTTTTTGCATCAATTTTTTCTCCAACAGCTCAGGCTTATTTCCAAGCTGTAAATTATAAAATAGAAGAAGAAAAGATGGCTATAGCCATTCAGGAGGTTGTTGGAAATCAATATGATAATTATTTTTATCCTCACATTAGCGGTGTCGCACAATCTTATAATTTTTATCCATTTTCATATATGAAACCTGATGAAGGCTTTGCTGTTGTTGCAGTTGGTCTTGGAAAGTATGTTGTTGAAGGTGAAAAAACTTATAGGTTTTCACCTGTGCATCCTCAGCTTGAGATGTATACTCCCAAAGAACTATTTAAAAATTCACAGGTTCATTATTATGCAATAGATCTAAACAAACAAAACCTAAATCTTCTTGAAGGTGAAGATGTTGGACTTATCAAACTTGAGATAGATCAGGCTGAAAAGCACGGAACACTAAAGCATTGCGCAAGCGTTTATGACATTTCTAATGAAAGAACAATACCAGGGATAACTCAACCCGGGCCACGAGTACTAAATTTTGCCAATATTCTTAAATACGATTATATTCCTTTGGCAAAATCTATTGAGGTAATTCTGGATATTGTTTCCGAAGCAATGGGAACTCCAATTGAAATGGAATTTGCAGTTGACCTTGGCAAAAACAAAGATGGAAAAGCTTCCTTTTATCTGCTTCAAATAAAACCTCTTATTAAAAATGTTAATTCAGCGGATATTAAAATTGATAAAATTGAGAATGAAAGATTATTGCTATACTCCGATAATGGTATGGGCAATGGAATAATTAATGATTTGCACGATGTTATTTATATTGATATTGAGTCTTTCGACAATCTCAAAACCGAAAAAATGAGAATAGAGATAGATGAACTCAATTCTATGATGGTCAAGGAAGGAAGAAAATATATTCTTATTGGTCCGGGCAGATGGGGCACAAGGGATAAGTTTATTGGAATACCTGTTGCTTGGTCGCAAATATCAAATGCCAAAATAATTGTTGAAGTTAGTTTGGAAGATTTTCCGCTTGATGCTTCTTTAGGTTCTCATTTTTTTCACAATGTTATTTCAATGAATGTGGGATATTTTTCAGTAAAACATAACGATTTAATAGATTTTATTAATTGGGAAAAACTTAAAGAGGCTAAGCTTGTCAATCAAACTAAGCACTTCAAGCATGTTAGATTCGATAAGCCTTTAGAAGTTATTATGGATGGCAAAAAGAAAGCGTCTTTAATTTATTTTAGTAATGAATCTGAAGAAAATAATATTTAAAATATGGATGCACACAATTTTTTATCTGAAGAGAAACCCAAATATAATATTCAATATTCAACTGAGAGATATGATTTCATTGAAGTAGATCATGAAGTTTTGATGCAAGAAAGAATCATTAATGTGTTGCTTATTTGTAGCAATTATGATTCATTCATGCTTGAAGAAGATGGCAGAATAAATGAAAGAATTTTCCTTGAATATACTTCTAAAAACTTAAGATATCCTCCTCAGTTTACTCAGGCTAGTTCTGCTGAAATGGCCTTTGAGCTTTTAGAGAAGAAAAAATTCGATCTTGTTATTTCAATGCTCAATATCGGTAAGATAGATGTTTTTGAAATGGCAAAAATGGTTAAGAAAAGATATCCCAAAATTCCAATCGTAGTTCTTACTCATTTTTCAAGAGAAGTATCACAAAAGCTTTCAAAAGAAGACTTAAGCTCAATTGATTATGTGTTTTCATGGCTTGGAAATGCTAATCTGCTGCTTGCTATTATCAAGCTTATTGAAGATAAGATGAATGCTGATTATGATATTCTTGAAATGGGGGTGCAGGCAATTCTACTTGTAGAAGATTCAATCAGATATTATTCATCATATTTGCCAACAATTTATCAGGTACTTTTCGAACAAACAAACGAGTTGATGATTGAGGGCTTAAATGAGCATAGGAAAACCCTAAGAATGAGAGCTCGCCCGAAAATTTTACTTGCAAAAAATTACGAAGATGCCGTTTCTATCTATAATAAATATAAGCACAATCTTTTGGGTGTTATTTCAGATATTAGATATCCGCACAACGATAAAAAAGATAATAAAGCTGGAATAAAGCTAGCTCAAAAAGTTCTAAAGGAAACACCAAATATGCCAATTATCCTACAGTCGTCGCAAGACCCTGTTAGCCTTGGTATAGATAAAATGGGTGTTGCCTTTATCCACAAGTATTCTAAAACTTTACTTCTTGAATTAAGGAATTATATTAAAGAAAATTATGGTTTTGGAGACTTTGTATTTAAAAACCCAATTACAAAAGATGAGGTAGACAGGGCTAATAATCTTCATTCATTGCAAGTAAAACTGGCAAGTATTCCTGCTGATACTCTTGAGTATCACGTTTCTAATAACCACTTTTCAAGATGGTTGAAAGCTAGAGCTTTATTTGCAATTGCTTCAATATTTGCCGATAAAAGTAGAGAGGATTTCAATAATGTGGAAGAGATACGAAATTATCTTATAGATACAATTGCTAATTACAGAAGAAAGAAAGGCTTGGGTATAATTGCCAGCCATATAGATGAATATGCCATTTATACAAGACTTGGAGAAGGACAGCTTGGTGGAAAGGGCAGGGGTTTGGCATTTATTGATTCCT
>CAZRNU010000025.1:0-28345 GCA_964601515.1 uncultured Bacteroidales bacterium
GACATTTGGAGCCTTAAATTTCGCATTCTTACACAAGATAAAACGATACCCTCCAATTATTTCCTTCTCGTCAGGGTCCCAAACTATAAGTTGCTCGTAAGGTGCTTCAGCCGTATCATAATCATCAATGTCACAATCTTTCCCCGTACCACCACCAGCGGTACGAAAAGAGACTTCACGTAATCTGCCAATTTCCCTCATAACATTGGGAGAGTTATGAAAATTAATTACATAAATCTCATTATCCGCATTGTTAGTTTTGCGTAAAAACCTGTCCTGGCTAAGCTCCTTTTCAATTAATTTTTTGTCAACCGGAGCAATTATATCTTGCATAGTACCGAGTTTTATTTTTTATTTTTAACAGGAACGACAAAATCTTCGTTACCATCATTCATTTTATAAACATGCTCTTTTACTATTTGAGCCCATTCAATATGAGAATAATCTTTTGTAAAGGTAGTATATGGAATAGGCTTCCCAAACTTAATATTAATTATTTTATTTTCCTGTTTAAACATTTCATCAGGCAAGAGAAACATTTCAATATTTGTTTTTATGCCAAGAAACTTTCGAAATCTTGCAAGATTATAAAAAAACTTGCTATTCTTTCCATCGATATGAACAGGGATAATGTCTCTTTTATGCTGTACCGATTTAGCAATAAAACTTTTTTTCCACTCAAGATCTTTGATTCCTCCTTTTTGCTTTCTGGAAACCAATCCAGCAGGAAATATCAAAACCAACTCTTCAGACTCATATAATTCCTCTATCATTCTAATACCTTCTGATGAAGTCTTTCCGTGTTTATTTATAGGAGCAAACAATCCTTTAAGATTTACAAGGCCTGTAAGGAGATCGTTAACGATAAACTTCAGATCTTTTCGTTTTTTCCCTATCACGTACATAAGCGCCATTCCATCAAGCCCTCCTAAGGGATGATTTGAAGCTATAATAAATCTGCCGGAAGATGGAATATTTTCCGGATTTGAGACTTGCATTTTTAATCCAAACTCATCGTTTAGAACAACATCCAAAAAGTCAAAATCTAATTTATCTTTATAAACATGAAGAGCATAATTCAGCCTTTCCTGATGAACTTTCTTCTCAAGATACCGAATTATGAATTTGGGAATAAACGCGTATACTTTCCCGCTTTTTTTTCTAAACTCTCTGTCAATATTAATGAAATCATAATATTTGACAGATTTGTCTATCTCCTGTGCTTTTCCCGACATTAATTAAAAAAGTTTTCTTGTTCAAATAAGATTTCCATGAAAGCAAAAATCTCCTTGCATTGCTTGAAAGCAAAAATAATGATATTTTGAATAACTGCCTTGAATAGTTCTTACTTTTTTCATTTTTAATAACTTGATACTAAAAACGCTAAGAACCTGACAGTTATAAAATTTTCAACATTTATAATTTTAGATAAAAAACCATGAAGCATTTAATTGTCGTAACATTCAGACAAAATGCATTTTGAAAATACTTAAATGTTAAGAAAAAGTTATCAACAAAGTGGGAGAAAGTGGTATAAAGTGGTAATTTTTTTATTATTTTAGCCACTTGAAAACCAACAGTGGAGAAAATGACAAATCTTTTAGGAGAATTTGAATGCAGGCTGGACGCAAAAGCGCGTCTGACATTGCCTTCCGGCCTTAAGAAGCAGCTTGCTCAGAACGAGCAGGAAAGGTTTGTTATTAACCGTGGATTTGAAAAAAATCTTGCACTTTATCCTGAAAAAGAGTGGGTCCAAATAACCAAAGAAATAAATTCACTGAATTTATACAACAAAAAGAACAGGGAATTTGTGAGATATTTTTATCGTGGGGCAACTGAATTAACATCAGATGCGGCAAGCAGAATATTAATACCAAAATCACTGCAAGAATACGCAGGGATAGACAAAGATATCGTTCTTATAGCTTATGGTCAAAGGATTGAGATTTGGGCTAAGGATGTATATGAGGAAATGCTAAATAAAGAGCCGGAAGACTTTGCAACTTTAGCAGAAGAGGTAATGGGAAAAATCAACAGAACCAATAATGAAGACCTACCATAACCCTGTTTTGCTTAAAGAATGTATTGAAGGATTAAATATTAATCCAAATGGCATTTATGTCGACGTTACATTTGGAGGAGGAGGCCATTCAAGAGAAATATTAAACAAAATAACGGCCGGAAAACTAATTGCTTTTGACCAAGATGAAGACGCTCTTAAAAATACAATTGAAGATGATAGATTTAACCTCATAAATGAAAACTTCAGATACTTAAAGAATTTTTTGAGGTTATTTGGAGCAATTCCCGTAGATGGCATTCTTGCCGACTTAGGAGTTTCATCATACCAGATAGACAATGCAGAGAAAGGGTTTTCTACAAGAAACGAAGGACCATTAGATATGAGAATGAGCAAAAACAATGTATTATCAGCCAAGGAAATCGTAAATGAGTACGATGAAATACAACTTAAAGATACATTCAAAATATATGGAGAGCTTAACAATGCAGGAAAAATTGCGCAGGAAATTGTAAAAATTAGAAAAACTCAGACAATAGAAACAACAACACAACTAATGAATGTTTTAAAAACATTTGCACCAAGAGGTAAAGAAAACAAATTTTTTGCTCAGTTGTTTCAGGCACTTAGAATCCAAGTAAACAATGAACTTGAAAGCTTGCAGGAGTTATTAAAGCAAAGCATTGAAGTGTTGAAGCCAGGAGGTAGACTTGTTGTAATTAGCTATCATAGTTTGGAAGACCGAATAGTAAAAAACTTCATGCGTTCAGGAAATTTTGCAGGTTATATTGAAAAAGACTTTTACGGCAATAATCTTTCTCCAATAAATCAGGTTGGAAAATTAATAATACCTGATGCTAAGGAAATAGAACAAAACAGCAGAGCAAGAAGTGCGAAATTAAGAATTGCAGAAAAAAATTAACATAAATGACTGAAAACGTTTTAAAAAGTCCCGAGCAAGAAAAAAAGGGAAAACCCAAAAGCCAAGGTGTATTCCAAAGCATCCTTGACGGGTCTATCCTTCAGGGCAATAAAATGATTTCTCTACTGCCCTTTTTGTTTTTTATGACGTTTTTGGCCTTTATTCTAATATTCAACACATATTATGCTGAAAAGA
Organism: uncultured Bacteroidales bacterium; assembly: GCA_964601515.1. GTDB lineage: Bacteria > Bacteroidota > Bacteroidia > Bacteroidales > UBA7960 > PWND01. The sequence goes on from CAZRNU010000025.1 coordinate 3,138, forward strand.
AAGCAAGAAAAATTGAAGTATATCGCAAAGAAGTAGTTGAGTTACATCTTAACCATATATCAGTTAAATCAGAATTAATGTATCTAAGCAATCAGTCTGAAATTGCAAGAAAACTTAAAAGCAAAGGATTTGAGGAATCAGTTGTACCCCCAAAAATAATAAAAGAACAAAAAAGAAAAAGGTCAATCTTTTTCAGAACATTTACAGGAAAATAAATCTTAATTTCAAATGGAAAAGACAAAAAAAGAAATATTGTGGAGGATTTACATATTGTATTTTCTTACAGCAATATTCGCTATTGCCATTTTCCTAAAAGTAATATACATACAGGTTGTTGAAGGAGAAAAATGGCGTGAGCAAGCTGTGAACACATCTATGAGATATTTCAACATCGAAGCGATCAGAGGGGATATCTGTGCAGACGATGGAAGATTGCTTGCAACTAGCATTCCGATATATGAGATACGTGTAGATTTAAGTTCAAATGTTATAGACAGTGATATATTTTCAAGAAAAGTAGATTCTTTGGCTTTATGCTTATCCAATTTATTCAAAGACAGGTCGCAACAAGAATATAAAAACTCCTTATTACAGGCAAGAAGGCAGCAAGATAGGTATTATCTAGTGAAAAGAAATGTTTCTTATACTCAGATGAATTTGTTAAAACAATTTCCGATTTTCAACCTTGGCAGATATAAGGGTGGCTTAATAATAATTGAGCACAAACGAAGAGAAATGCCTTTTAAAAGCCTTGCTTCAAGAACAATTGGATATGAAAGAGGGGGCGCATATGTTGGATTAGAGGGGGCGTATAGGGAACAATTAGAGGGCATACATGGAAAACGATTGATGCAGCGTACAAGTGGCGGCCTTTGGATGCCTGTTAGCAGTGAAAACGAGATAGAGCCAAAAAACGGCAAGGACATTATTACTACAATTAATATCAATATTCAAGATGTTGCTGAAAATGCCTTAAAAGATCAATTAAACAGATATGAAGCTCAGCATGGAACTGTTGTAGTTATGGAAGTTGCAACCGGCCACATAAAAGCAATATCAAACCTAACACGAACTGAAAGTGGCAGATATGAAGAAACATTTAACTACGCTATAGGCGAAAGTACTGAACCCGGATCAACATTTAAGCTTGCTTCCATGATAGCAGCACTTGAAGACAACCTTATTGACCCTGAAGATATTATCAACACCGGAGATGGAAAAATAACATATTCGGATAGAGTGATGACGGACACACGCAAGGAAGGTTTCGGGAAAATAACAGTAAAACATGCCTTTGAGGTATCGTCGAATGTCGCCATGTCTCAAATCATAAACAACGGATATAAAAACGACCCCATGAAATTTATTAATAAATTGAGGGCAATGGGGCTCGACAAACCGCTCGGAATAGAAATTTATGGAGAAGGGGCACCTGTAATTAATGATGTAAAAAGCCCAAATTGGTCGGCAGTATCACTTCCATGGATGGCTATTGGCTATGAAGTTTCATTAACTCCTTTGCAAATACTCACATTTTATAATGCAATTGCAAACGATGGGAAAATGGTTAAACCAATTTTTGTAAAAGAGATAAGACAAACAGGAAAAACCATAAACAGATTTGAAACTTCAACAATAAATCGTCAGATATGCTCTTCCAAAACACTGAAGATAGTAAAAGAAATGCTTGAAGGCGTAGTGGAAAACGGCACAGCCCAATCAATAAATACTCAACTATATAAGATAGCAGGTAAAACCGGAACTGCTCAAGTTGCAGACAGAAGCGGTGGCTACAAAAGACAGCAAGGTGTAGTATACAGAGCATCATTTGCAGGTTATTTCCCGGCTGACAACCCAATGTATTCAATGATAGTTATTGTGCACAATCCCAAAGGATGGGCGTACACAGGCAGTCAAATAGCCGCACCTGTTTTCAAAAAAATATCCGACAGAATTTATGCTACACATATAAATATGCCTGAGAAAGAGCAAGAAGAAAACATACTTGCATGGCTGCCTTCATTCAGAATGGCAAACATCGAAGATCTTAAAGAAATTTATTCACATTTCGATTGCAAATTAGTCGGGATGCCACAAAATCAATGGGTTCAATCAATTGCTAATAATGACACCATTGTTTTCCGAGAAAGAGAATTCATCTCTAATCTTGTTCCAAATGTTGTAGGAATGGGACTAAGAGATGCCCTGTTTGTTCTTGAAAATGCTGGGCTAAAGGTAAGATTTAACGGAAAGGGCATAGTAAGAAAACAAAGCATAAGCCCGGGAATAAAAATATCTGAAGGAAATGAAATATTAATTGAATTATCTTAACATATTTTGAAAAAACTTGCAGACATATTATATAAAGCAGATCTTCTGGAAATAGCCGGGTCTACAGACTTAACTATTAAGTCAATTGTTTTCGATTCCCGCATTGTAGAAAAAGGATGCTTATTTGTTGCAGTAACAGGAACTAATGTTGATGGTCATAGTTACATTGATAAGGCCATTGAACAAGGAGCTATTGCAATAGTTTGCGAAAAATTACCCGCAACTCCTATCAGCAATATAACATATGTAAAAGTTAAAAACTCATCTTACTCATTAGGTATAATTGCGTCTAACTTTTTCGACAATCCTTCAGAAAAACTTAAGCTAATAGGCATAACGGGAACAAATGGAAAAACAACTGTAGCTACTTTATTGCATAAGATGTTTATGAAAATGGGGGAAAAATCAGGATTACTTTCCACCGTTTGCAACAAAATCGGGAATAAAGAAATTGAATCTTCACACACAACTCCTGATGCCGTAAGCTTGAATAAACTACTAAAGCAAATGACAGAAGAAGGGTGTAGTCATTGCTTTATGGAAGTGAGCTCGCATTCAGTTGTTCAAAACCGGATTGCAGGATTAAGCTTCTCCGGGGGAGTTTTTACTAATCTATCTCAGGATCACCTCGACTATCATAAAACTTTTAAGGATTATCTCCTAGCAAAAAAAGGATTTTTCGACATTCTACCGGCAACAGCTTTTGCGATTACAAATGTTGACGACAAAAATGGCTGGATAATGCTTCAAAATACAAAGGCAGGTAAATATTCATACAGTTTGCATTCAATGGCGGATTACAGAGCAAAAATCATTGACAACTCAGCCTCAGGATTAGCATTAGAAGTTATGGGCGTAGAAACATGGTGCAAGCTCGTTGGCAGATTTAATGCTTATAATATTCTAGCAATTTTCTCTACAGCTTGTTTATTAGGAAAAAGCAAAAACGAAACACTAAAAGTATTAAGTGGCCTGGATGCCGTAGAAGGACGCTTCCAATTAATTGTAAGTCCGGATAAAATTAATTGCATTGTTGACTACGCTCATACTCCCGACGCACTTGAAAATGTTCTAAAAACCCTGATTGAGATTAATCAGAATAAAAACAACAAAATAATAACAGTTTTTGGTTGCGGTGGAAATAGAGATTCGTTGAAACGACCATTAATGGGATCTGTTGCAACCAAATACAGTCAGCAGGTAATTATCACAACCGATAACCCAAGATTTGAAGATCCTGACAATATTACTCAAGATATTTTAAATGGAATTGATAACATTGCCAGAAAAAAAACCCTTGTAATTCTTAACAGGAAAGAAGCAATAAAAACTGCATGTTCTATAGCCAGTCCGGGGGATGTTATTCTAGTTGCCGGGAAAGGACATGAAAAATATCAGGAGATAAATGGCATAAAACATCATTTCGATGACTACGAATTGTTACTTGAAATATTTGGTTTAGAAATTTAGGTATAACACTTAAAAAAACATTATGTTGTACTACTTATTTGATTATTTGCACAGCAATTATAATATACCTGGGACAGGAGTATTCCAGTATATTTCTTTTAGAGCGGCAATGGCAATAATTCTGTCTTTATTAATTTCATTAATAATTGGCAAAAAAATAATATATATACTTCAAAGGAAACAGGTAGGCGAAAGCATTAGAAACCTCGGACTTGAAGGTCAAATGGAAAAGCAAGGTACTCCAACTATGGGCGGATTAATTATAATTGGCTCCATATTAATACCTACAATACTACTGGCAAAGCTAAACAACATTTATATAGTATTAATGATTATTTCTGTTATTTGGCTTGGAATTATCGGATTTCTAGATGATTATATTAAAGTTTTTCGCAAAGACAAAGCAGGGTTGCATGGAAGGTTCAAAATTTTAGGCCAGATAGGCTTGGGAATAATTGTGGGAACTACATTATACTTTAGCGATAGTGTTGTTATTAGAGAGAAAAATGTTCCTGATTTTTCTTATGTATCTGTAGAAAGCATTTCTGAGGTTCAAGCAGCATCCAAAACAGCTTTTTCCAATGAGTCGGTAAAATCTACAAAAACAACCATCCCATTCTTCAAAAACAATGAGTTTGACTATGCTATAATTCTTAAATTCTTAGGCAAAGATTATCAAAAATGGGCGTTTTTAATTTTTATACCATTAGTAATTTTAATTATAACTGCGGTTTCAAATAGCGCAAATGTAACAGATGGATTAGATGGTCTTGCAACTGGCTCTTCAGCGGTTATCGGAGTAACTCTAGGGATTTTGGCTTATGTATCGGGTAATACTATAATTGCCGATTATCTCAATATAATGTATATCCCTCAATCTGGCGAGCTGGTGATTTTTATGGCAGCATTTGTTGGTGCCTGTATTGGATTTTTGTGGTACAACTCCTACCCTGCCCAAGTATTTATGGGAGACACCGGAAGTTTAACTCTAGGCGGAATTATTGCTGTTTTCGCCATAACTATAAGAAAAGAGTTACTAATTCCGGTTTTGTGTGGAGTGTTTTTCGTTGAAAGCCTTTCGGTAATAATTCAGGTAACTTGGTTTAAAATAACAAAGAAAATATATGGACAAGGGAGAAGAGTATTTAAAATGTCTCCTCTGCATCACCATTTTCAATTAAAAGGTTATCACGAAGCAAAGATTGTTCAAAGATTTCTGATTGTGGGAATTTTGCTGGCAATTTTTGCAGTTATAACACTTAAGTTGAGATAAATATGATTGAGAAAATCGTCGTCCTTGGAGGAGGAGAAAGCGGCACAGGAGCTGCCATTTTGGCGAAGAAAAATGGGTTTGACGTTTTTCTGTCTGATTCAGGAAAAGTAAAGGAAAAATATAAAAACGCTCTTAAAAATAATGAAATTGACTGGGAAGAAGGATGTCATTCTTTAGAAAGAATATTTTCGGCAAATGAAGTAATTAAAAGCCCCGGAATACCTGACAATACTTCTCTGATAATGCAAATAAAAGAAAGAGGAATAAAGGTTATCTCAGAAATAGAATTTGCAGCAAGATTTTCAAAGGCTAAAAAGATTTGCATAACCGGAAGCAATGGCAAAACCACAACTACACTGCTTACATATCATATTCTAAAAAAAGCAGGCTACAATGTAGGGATTGGAGGAAATGTCGGGAAAAGTTATGCTTGGCAGGTGGCAGAGAATGATTTTGAATATTTCGTGCTCGAGATTTCAAGCTTTCAACTGGATGGAATGTTTGATTTCAAAGCAGATATCTCTGTATTGTTGAATATTACACCTGACCATTTAGACAGATACGAATATTCATTTGGAAAATATGTTGAATCAAAAATGAAAATATTGCAAAATCAAACCAAGGATGACCATTTTATCTATAATGCAGACGACCCGGCTATTTCAGAGTGGCTAAAAAACAAACATATTCTACCGCAGCAGCATCCTTTTTCAGTAAAGATGGAAACTAAAAGCGGGGGTTTTTTAAAAGACAAAAAAGAGTTACATATAAACATTAATAATGTTGAATTAAAAATTGATACTATGGAAATGACCATTCAGGGCATTCACAACGCATACAACTCTATGGCAAGCGGCATAGCAGCTCGTCTTGTAGATGTTCGCAAAGACTTTATAAAACAAAGTTTTAGTGATTTTCAAAACATTGAACATCGACTAGAGTCAGTTGGATATGTCAAGGGCATAGAGTTTATAAACGACAGTAAGGCCACAAATGTCAATTCAACGTGGTATGCTCTTGAGTCGATGTCAAAGCCTGTAATTTGGATAGTAGGCGGCCAGGAAAAAAGCAACGACTATTCAGAGCTGATACCCTTAGTACAAAGCAAGGTTAAGGCTATTGTATGTCTTGGAAAGGATAACAAAAACATTATAAAGGCTTTTAAAAAGTACTCATCTCGAATAATAGAAACTACTTCGGCTGAGGATGCAGTTCAAGCAGCATACAATCTAGGCTCCCCCGGAGATATTGTTTTGCTTAGCCCAGCATGTGCAAGTTTCGATTTATTTGAGAACTTTGAAGAGAGAGGACATAAATTCAAACAAGCAGTATATGACTTGTAAACAAATCACACATGGTAAAATTATTTGAATATATAAAAGGTGATAGAATAATATGGATGATAGTTATGCTTCTATCCATATTCTCATTATTAGCTGTTTATAGTAGCACAGGAACTCTGGCCTACAAATTTAAAGCAGGCAACACAGAGTATTTCCTAATAAAACACCTTATAATTCTGGCTTTTGGGCTAGGCTTAATGTTTATTGCTCATAAAGTAAAATACACATACTACTCAAGAATATCCCAGCTGGCAATAATAATTGCTGTTCCATTACTTTTAGTTACCTTGTTGATGGGAACAAGCGTAAACGAAGCGAACAGATGGTTAACTCTTCCTGTAATAAATCTAAGTTTTCAAAGCTCCGACTTCGCTAAGTTGGCGCTTATAATGTATCTCGCAAGAATTTTAACAAAAAAACAAGATCAAATAAAAGATTTCAAATCTGCCTTTATCCCGATTATGCTACCAGTAATAGTTATTTGCGGACTTATTTTGCCATCTAACTTCTCAACAGCAGCAATACTTTTTGTTACTTCAATAGTGATAATGTTTATTGGAAGAATTAACATTAAATACATTTTTGCAATAGCACTAGTAGGTGGATTAGCGTTATCAATATTCCTCTTGATATTAATGCAGTCATCAGATCAAGGGCGATTAAATACATGGAAAAACAGAGTTGAAAACTTTGTTAACCCCAGCGAAGCAGACACATACCAAACCGATCAGGCCAAAATTGCTATTGCAACAGGAGGTGTTTTGGGGAAATTACCGGGAAATTCTACTCAAAGAAATTTCCTACCTCAAGCTTTTTCCGATTTTATTTACGCAATAATTGTAGAGGAATATGGCCTCTGGGGCAGCTTTCTTATATTGCTTTTTTATATGATATTTATGTATAGAGGGATTAGAATTGCCCACAAAGCTCCCGGGACATATGGTTCTTTGCTTGTTGCCGGACTTACTTTCAGTCTGGTGTTTCAAGCAATGATAAATATGGCAGTTGCGGTTAACCTTTTGCCGGTAACAGGCCAACCTCTGCCACTAGTAAGCATGGGTGGAACATCATTATGGTTTACAAGCATTGCAATAGGTATAATATTAAGTGTTAGCAGAAAAGTAGAAGAAAACAACATAGAAGAAACAGGAGGTGAATATGCCACTACATAAACCAATAAGAGTAATAATAGCCGGAGGCGGAACGGGAGGTCATGTATTTCCGGCCATTTCAATTGCGAACGCATTGAAACAAAAAGTTCTTAATATCCAGATTCTTTTTGTCGGAGCTAAAGGAAGGTTGGAAATGAAAAAAGTACCTGAAGCCGGGTATCATATCCTGGGTCTTAAGATATCAGGTCTACAAAGGAAGCTAACATTCAAAAACTTTGTTGTGCTGTATAGACTTTTAGACAGTATGGTCAGATCAAAAAATATAATAAAAAGATTTAAGCCTGACCTTGTAATTGGCGTTGGAGGATATGCAAGCTTTCCTATTGTAAAATCAGCTATTAAGAAAAAAATACCAACATTAATTCAAGAACAAAACAGTTATCCGGGAGTATCCAACAAACTGCTTGGAAAAAAAGCTGACAAAATTTGTGTTGCTTACGAAGGTATGGAGAGGTTTTTCCCAAAGGAGAAAATTTATCTTACAGGCAATCCAATTAGAAAAGAAATTCTTGATTTTGAAAACAAAAAGGAGGAGGCATACAAATACTTCAACCTCAGTAAAGAAAAGAAAACTTTGCTCGTTTTCGGTGGAACTCTTGGCGCCAAATCAATAAACGAAGCTATTAAAGTAAACCTCAAATTATTTCTTTATAATGATGTTCAGATAATTTGGCAAACCGGGAAATTGTATTACCAAGATGCCATTGAATATGTAAAAGGATTGGAAAAATTTGATGTAAGAGTTTATGAGTTTATAGACAGAATGGACCTTGCCTATTCATTAGCAGATGTAATAGTGAGTAGATCCGGCGCAATTGCAGTTTCAGAGATCTGCGCAATTAAAAAACCCGCAGTATTTATTCCTTCGCCAAATGTAGCAGAAGACCATCAGACAAAAAATGCCCTTGCACTAGTAAATCATCATGCGGCAGTAATGGTAAAAGACCATGAGGTTAAGGAAAAAATTGGTTTCGCGGTAATGAGTCTATTCGACGACGATGAAAAGAGATTTAAATTGATTGAAAAAATTGCAGGACTTGCATACTATAATGCTGCGGACAACATAGCAGAAGTTGCTTTAAGTATAGTTAAAAAATAATTATGGAATTGCAAAGTGTAAATAAGGTGTACTTCCTAGGGATTGGAGGCATTGGAATGAGTGCTTTAGCCAGACATTTTCTCGCCAAAGGCGTTTCCGTTTTTGGATACGACAAAACTCCATCTGAAATTACCAATTCTCTTATTGAGAAAGGAGCTGAGTTGCATTTTACAGACTCACCAGAACTCATACCGGAAAACATAGATTTGGTTATTTACACTCCAGCTATACCAAAAGAATTAAATGAATTTATATTATTAAAAAATTCAGGCAAGCCTTTATACAAAAGAGCAGAAATACTTGGCATGCTGGCAGCAGGGAAATCAACCATAGCAGTTGCAGGCACGCATGGAAAAACAACTGTAAGCACAATAATTGCACATATTTTTAAAACAGCTAATATAAATTTCTCTGCATTTCTGGGTGGAATATCAGCAAATTACAACACAAACTATATTACTAATGGCGAAAACGAATGGGTTGTAGCCGAAGCAGACGAATTCGATCGTTCATTTTTAAACTTATATCCCGATATAGCTGTAATTACAGCTATTGATCCAGACCATCTAGACATTTATAAAAGCAAAGAAAATTTGATTGAATCTTTCAGATTATTTACTCAAAACATAAAACCAAAAGGAACATTAATAATAAAAAATGGGGTTGATGTTCCTATAGGTTATAAAGAAAAACTAATTAGTTATCATTGCTGCAATAAATCAGACATTTTTGCAAAGAATATAGTTATTGAGAGTGGAAAATATTTTTCTGACTTTGCAGGGTTGATTGAAGGAAGCAAGAAACACTTAGGATTGCCGGGAAAACATAACCTAGAAAATGCTTTGGCTGCTGCAACAGTATCTTTGTGTATTGGAATTAACCCTGAAATAATTTTCAATGCATTATCTACATTCAAAGGAGTAAAAAGACGATTTGAAATCTGTTACGATAAAAACAATATTGTTTACTTAGATGATTACGCACATCACCCGGAAGAAATAAAAGCTTGTATAAATGCAGCAAGAGAATTATTCCCGAATAAAAAAATCACTGGTGTTTTTCAACCTCATTTATACTCAAGAACTAGAGATTTTGCTTTAGATTTTGCCAAAAGCTTATCTGATCTGGACGAATTGGTAATGCTAGATATTTATCCTGCAAGAGAAAAACCTATAGATGGTGTTAGCTCTGAGATTATTCTTAAAGATGTCTCAATAAAAGATAAAAGCATAGTTTCAAAGGAAAATTTAATCGATTTTTTAAAAAATAAAGACATAGAATTACTTATAACTATGGGGGCCGGTGACATAGATCGATTTACAGAGCAAATTAAAACAATGTTAGAATCAAGAAGAATTTAACCATGATTAAAAGAGTAATAAAAATTGTTTCTTATTCATTAATTGCTATTGCATTATTTACATTGCTTGGGTTTGCTGTTGAAAGCAATAAAAACAATGAATGCTCTAGCTTTTTGGTTCATATCAAATATAATCAAGACAACTTTTTTGTTGAAAAAGAAGATGTTATTGCGTCGGTAAATGCATTTCTAGGGAATATTGAAGGCAGAAAAATATCTGATATCAGCCTTGATGAATTGGAAAGAATAGTGAAGGATATGATTTTTGTTGAAAAAGCACATGCTTACAAAACCATCGACAGTGAAATACATGTAATTGTAGCCCCAAGGAAACCCCTTGTTAGGATTGTAAATGCATATAATCAATCATATTACATAGATACGAAAGGCAAATTAATGCCAATAAGCAGAAAATATACGGCAAGGGTTCCTATAGTTTTTGGCAACATTAAAACTTCATATTCAGCATTGTTAGATTTGAATGAAGCAGAAGAAAAACCCCATAACGACAAACTCTTGCAAGATGTTTTCATTTTATCAAAATATATAACAGAAAATTCATTTTGGAATGCATTCATAGACCAGATTTACATAACATCAAAAAGTGAATTTGAGTTAATCCCCAAAAGCAATATACACACTATAGAATTTGGAGGAATTGACAACATGGAAGAGAAATTTAGAAAATTGAAAATATTTTATATCGATGGCCTTACAAAAGTGGGCTGGCGAAATTATAATCGAATAAATGTCAAATACAATAATCAGGTTGTTTGTTCTAAATAAATTAAATATATGGCAAATTCAGAAATAATAGTAGGATTAGACATTGGCTCAACAAAGATAGCCTGTCTGGTTGGCAAGAAAAACGAATACGGAAAAGTTGAAATATTAGGCGCCGGAAGAGCTGATTCGCTGGGAGTAAATAGAGGGATAGTTGCTAATATTCAACACACTGTCGAATCTATACAGCAAGCTGTAAAAGAGGCTGAGCAAAAAGCCGGAGTTGACATTAATGTGGTAAATGTTGGAATTGCCGGCCAACACATCAGAAGTATTCAGCATAGAGGCAGCATTATGCGCCATAGTATCGAAGAAGAAATCAGTGAAGATGATGTACATAATCTAACAGACAACATGAAGAAATTGGTACTCCCTCCCGGAGAGGAAATCATTCATGTAATTCCACAAGATTATATTATCGACAATGAACAAGGCATCAAAGAGCCAATCGGCATGTCGGGTATTTGCTTAGAAGCAAACTTTCATATTATCACCGGCGATGTCGGGGCAGCCAAAAACATTGAAAAATGTATTAGAAAAGCCGGCCTCGACATTTCAACAATGATTCTTGAACCATTGGCCTCGGCAGAATCTGTATTAAGTATGGAAGAAAAAGAAGCGGGTGTTGTTCTTGTAGATATCGGCGGGGGCACAACTGATATTGCTATTTTCCAGGACAATACCATAAGACATACAGCTGTAATTCCTTTAGGAGGAAACGTAATTACAGAAGATATAAAAGAAGGATGTTCAATTATAAAAACGCAGGCCGAGGCATTGAAAGTAAATTTTGGCTCTGCACTTGCCAGCGAAAACAAAGATGAGGAGATAGTATCAATTCCGGGATTGAAAGGAAGAGAACCAAAAGAGATCTCTTTAAAAAACCTGTCTAGTATAATTCAGGCTAGAATGGAAGAGATAATTGAACATGTCCATTACGAGATTAGAAGTTCCGGATTTGAGAAAAAACTTATTGCAGGAATTGTGCTCACGGGAGGAGGCAGCCAGCTAAAACATATTGCTCAGTTGACTGAATTTAAAACAGGGCTTGATACACGCATTGGCTACCCAAATGAACATCTGGCTAAAGTTCCTAGTCCAGAAATAGCAAGTCCTATGTATGCAACGGGGGTTGGTTTAGTTATACTGGGATTTAATTACTCTGAAGCTCAAAAAAGACGGATTAAAACAGGAAGCCAGACAATAAAAAAAGACAAAGGGCAAAGCTTCTTTGACAAAATGCTGGCCAAAGGCAAGCAATTTTTTGACGAAGAAGATGCAAAATAATAACTGAACAGCCATGGTTATTAACATTTTAAGGCCTGATTCTGTTGATAAAACAATGAACTTATCATAATAAAACACATATTAATTAACTACTTTCGGCCATGGAAAAAAATGAAAACGATATTAAAATGATAAAATTTGATCTACCTAAAAATCAGTCATCTATAATAAAAGTACTGGGTGTTGGCGGAGGTGGAAGTAATGCCGTTACGCACATGTATAAGCTCGGAATTCAAGGAGTTGACTTTATCATTTGCAACACTGATGCTCAAGCACTAGAATTAAGTCCGGTGCCAAACAAAATTCAGCTAGGAGTTAACCTAACTGAAGGCAGAGGTGCTGGCAGCATTCCATCTGTTGGCAAAAACGCCGCAATAGAGGATGCCGAAATGATTAAAGACGTGCTAAGCAAAAACACAAAAATGGTATTTATCACCGCAGGTATGGGTGGCGGTACAGGAACCGGCGCAGCTCCTGTAATTGCTAAAGTTTCAAAAGAACTTGGAATCCTGACAGTTGGGATTGTTACTATACCTTTTTCTTGGGAAGGCAGAAAAAGAAGACAACAAGCTGAAGAGGGGATCAAAGAACTTAAGCAATATGTTGACACACTTCTTATAGTATGTAACGATAAGCTTAGAGAGCTTTACGGGAACATGTCATTTAGTGATGCATTTGGCAAGGCTGATAATGTTCTTGCAACGGGAGCAAAAGGAATAGCGGAAATTATTACAGTTACAGGAAACATTAATGTCGATTTTGCTGATGTCAAAACTGTAATGTCTGACAGCGGAGTTGCAATTATGGGAAGTGGCTCTGCAGAAGGAGAAAACAGAGCTGTTGAAGCAGTTGAAATGGCTTTATCTTCGCCACTTCTTAATGATAACAACATCAAAGGAGCAAACAAAATACTCCTAAATATAACAAGCGGTGAGGAAGAAATCACAATGGACGAGATTACTGAAATCACTGAATACATTCAGGTTGAAGCCGGCTCTACTGCTGACATAATTTGGGGCTTAGGCAAAGACAACTCCTTGGGCAAAAAGATTAACGTTACTGTTGTAGCAACCGGATTCGGACAAAACACTGATCTGGGATATGAGCTTGAAGTTATTGCTCAGCAAAAAACTGTTTATCCTCTGGATGAAAAAATCAACAAGGAAGTAGGTAGCTCAATCACAAACAAAGAAGAAAACAGCGAACAAGAAATAAACGGAATGAGATTAATCAGGAAGAAGACAGTTTCTGAAAATATTAATCCTTCTGCAGAAAAAAATTATACTTTCGAGTTTGAAGTTGAAACTTCCAAGAAAACATCTTCAGGAAATGGAGGCAATATACCTTCTTTCGATGGCAGTACCTCTGAAGATCAAAAAGTTAGTGATTATGACAACATCACTACAAAAGAATTAGAACAAAAATCTAAAGACAGGGAACAAAAACTAAGAGAATTAAGCCTGAAACTCAAAACCCCCGAAGGTCTTCTAGAGTTAGAGAAACAACCGGCTTTTGTAAGAAGAAATGTTGCACTAAGTAAAGTTCCCGACAGCTCAGAATCTCATATTTCCAGATACGTTTTAAAAGAAAGCAACAATAAGGTAGTTCAGATCAAATCAAATAATTCGTTTCTACATGATAATGTTGATTAAGAAATAATTATCAATTTCTGTTTAATCGCCCCTAAAAAGCAGGCTACTGGTTGATAGCCTGCTTTTAATTTTATTATTCAACTAAGCCACACGTTTATAATGCATTACTGAGTTTTTATTCGTACTTTTGCAGGCTTAAATTATAAAAAATGCACAAATCTGGCTTTGTAAGTATAATAGGACGTCCAAATGTTGGCAAATCAACATTAATGAATGCTTTTTTAGGGGAAGATCTTTCAATTACTAACCCTAAAGCACAAACGACAAGACATAGAATATTAGGAATATTAAACAGCGACGATTATCAGATTGTTTTCTCCGATACTCCGGGAATTATTAAACCGGGATACAAACTACAGGAATATATGATGTCGTTTGTTACTTCATCACTCGAGGATGCAGACATGTTTCTTATAGTAACTGAAATTGGAGAAGACCTTCAAGAAGCAGACATTATAGAAAGTATAAGAAAATCAAGTATTAGAACAGTTTTGATTATAAATAAAATTGACTTATCAGACCAAAAGTCAGTTGAAGAAAAAATTAAAGTATATGCAGAAAGGTTTCCAAATTGGGAAATTATACCTGTCTCTGCAATTAATGGATTCAACATTCAAAAGGTATTAAACTACATAACAGATTACTTACCGGAAGCGCCACCATATTTCCCAAAAGATGAAATGTCTGACCGCCCGGTAAGATTCTTTGTTTCTGAGATTATTCGCGAAAAGATTTTATCGTTATATCAGAAAGAAATCCCATATTCTGTTGAAGTTGAAGTTGAAACCTTCAAAGAAGATAACAAAATAGCACATATCAGGTGTATAATATACGTAGAGAGAGAAACCCAAAAAGGAATTTTAATAGGACATAAAGGAAGCATGCTTAAAAAAGTAGGCACTTATGCAAGGTTGGAAATAGAAAAATTTATCGGGAAAAAAGCATTTTTAGAACTACACGTAAAAGTGAATAAAAACTGGCGCGAAGATGATAATCAGCTGCGCCGATTTGGATATAAACAGTAGTGAGTTTAAAATTCTTTCCCTAATAATAAGGAAAATATAAATTATGAGCAATATAGTAGCCCTTGTTGGGCGCCCTAATGTAGGCAAATCAACATTATTTAACAGACTTACAAAAACCCAATCTGCGATTGTAGACTCTACTGAAGGAGTAACTCGCGACAGACATTATGGCAAAAGCCATTGGAATGGAATAGAATTTTCAGTAATTGACACCGGCGGATATGTAGTAGACTCAGAAGATGTATTTATTGATGAGATCAGAAAGCAAGTTGAAATTGCCATAGAGGAAACCACTGCAATTTTATTTATTCTCGATACAAGAGAAGGAGTAACTCCTATGGACGAGGATGTAGCTCAACTTTTAAGAGCTTCAGGAAAGCCTGTATTTCTTGTTGCCAACAAAGTGGATTCAGCAAAAAACTATAATGATTCAATGGTTTTTTACGAATTAGGCTTAGGTACAGTATATGCAATTTCGGCAATAACAGGCAGTGGAACAGGAGACTTATTAGATGAAGTTGTTAAAACCTTTGAGAACAGAGATGAAGTGCAACCGGAAGAAGACCTCCCGAAATTTGCAATTATTGGAAGACCAAATGTAGGAAAATCATCATTAATAAATACTCTGATTGGAATAGAAAGAAATATTGTTACTCCAATTGCAGGGACTACCAGGGATACTATTTATACGAGATATAAAAGCTTTGGGTTTGACTTCTATCTTGTTGACACTGCAGGATTAAGAAAAAAGGGAAAGGTTTCTGAAAATATTGAATTTTACTCCGTAATGAGATCAATAAGAGCTATTGAAAATGCAGATGTATGCATACTGCTGCTTGATGCTTCTCAAGGCGTGGAGTCTCAGGATATAAATATTTTTTCTCTTGCTGCAAGGAACAATAAAGGAGTTGTGATACTCGTCAATAAATGGGACCTTGTGGAAAAAGAGACTAACTCAACAAAAGAGTTTGAGAAAGTACTAAAGAGCAGAATTGCGCCTTTTCAAGATGTTCCAATTATTTTTACGTCAGTTATTACCAAGCAAAGAATATTTAAGGCTATGGAAACTGCTGTTGAGGTTTACAACAACAGGAAAAAGAAAATTTCAACAAGCCAACTTAACGATACTTTGCTTCCAATTATTCACAACCAACCACCACCTGCAATTAAGGGGAAGTACATTAAAGTAAAATACATAACACAGCTACCAACACATTATCCTTCTTTTGTTTTTTTCTGCAATTTACCACAATACGTAAAAGACCCTTATCTAAGATTTATTGAAAATCAGATAAGAAAAAAATGGGATTTCAGTGGTGTGCCATTAAAAATTTATTTCAGAAAAAAATAAATTAAATGTTAGAGCAAGCTCCAGAATCAAGCGTTAGAATAGACAAGTGGCTATGGGCTGTAAGGCTTTTCAAAACGAGAAGTCAGGCAACTGCAGCATGTCGGAATGGCAAAATTCTTATTGAAGGACTGGAAATCAAACCATCAAGAGAAATTAAAAAAAACAATGTAATTGTTATTAAAGAAGGTTCCATTCAAAAAACATTAAAGGTTTTAGAAATACTTAATAACAGAGTTGGAGCCAAATTAGTTCCGTTATATATGCAGGACCTTACACCTGAAAGTGAATATAAAAAACTCGAAGCCATTCGTCAACAGCCATTATTCAGAAAAAGAGGGCTGGGCCGACCTACAAAAAAAGAAAGAAGAGATTTAAACAAATGGGCTGATTGGTAAAATATTTATTATAGTATCAAACATTTGTATTAAATTTACCTGAACTTTTAAATCGATATATTTATGAAAAGAATTTTATTTTTATTCGCTTTATTAACTTTGATATTTACAACAAGCGTATCAAATGTATATTCTAATAATCCGAGAGCTATTGTAGGCCTTTGGCAAACAATAGACGATGAAACACAGCTCCCAAAATCTATTGTAAGGATTTACAGGGGAAGTGACGGAAAATATTACGGAAAAATAGAGAAGCTATTAAACCCCGAGCCGGGCAGAGAAGATCCCGATTGTGAAAACTGCACCGGAAAGTTCTCACATTACAAAACCTCAGACGGCAAAACTATTGGGGTAATATTTCTAAGAGGTTTAGAATATAATGATAAGAGGAATCGTTGGGAAAGCGGCACCATATTCGACCCCAAAAAAGGGAAAGAATACAGCTGTGAGCTATGGCTTGACGGCACTACTCTGAATGTGAGAGGAATCCACTGGACGGGATTATCTCGCACACAATACTGGTATCCGGAAAAATAACAAATTATTTCTTTTTGGTTTTTTTCCTATTTTTTTGCGCTAAAGCAATGAGTTTACGATAAAGAACATGCGAACTTAGAGGCTTGGTTAAGTAATCGTCCATACCCTCCGATATATAAAATTCGGCATCGCCCTCCATTGCTTTTGCGCTTAATCCGATTATTGGCGGCAATTCCTCAGGCGCAAAGTCTTTTCTTAATCTTTTTACTGCAGTAACACCATCCATAACGGGCATTTGAATATCCATTAATATAAAGTCATACTTGCCTGGGATAAACATCTTCAGTGCTTCAAAGCCATTTGAAGCTACCTCCGTGGTGCATTTTGCCTCCTCAAGCATAAGAGAAACTACCATCTGATTTGTTTTCTTATCCTCAACAAGTAAAACATTAAATCCTAGTTTGGGAGCTGTATCAAAATCTTCATATGTTTGTATATTGGCCTCCTCATCTTTGCTAATCTGACGGCCAAAGAAACGAAACCAAAATCTGCTGCCTTTTCTAAGTTCACTTTCAACTCCAATATTTCCACCCAAAAGTTCTGCAAGTCTTTGGGATATTGAAAGCCCCAAGCCTGCACCCTCAAATGTTCTGGTATCAGATGTATCTACCTGAGAGAATATATCAAATAATTTCAGTTGATTTTCTTTAGAAATCCCTATTCCGGAATCGACAACATCAATTCCAATATCTATCTCATTTTCTAAATACTCCAACATATTATACTTCATTTTCACAAATCCACTACCAGTAAACTTAATGGCATTACTAACAAGATTAGTAACTATTTGCTCTATTCTGTGTTCGTCGGCATAAATACTGTCAGGCAATCTTGGATCATATTCGAGAGTAAACTCGAGACCCTTCTGACTGGCAATTGCACTAAAAAGATTGTAAATCTTTTCCCCGCTTTTTCTTAAGTTGAATAACACAGGTCTTACTTCCATCTTGCCGGCCTCAATTTTACTAAGATCGAGAATATCATTAACAATATTCAACAAACTATCAGAAGACGCTTTTATAGTTTCCAAATACTTTTTTTGTTTTTCATCTAGAGAAGTTTTCAGCACTAATTCTGTCATACCCAATATGCCGGTCATGGGTGATCTAATCTCATGGCTCATATTTGCAAGAAACTGCTGCTTAATTTTAGAAACTCTGGTGGAAATTTCAAATTTCTTTTCCAATTCGGCATGTTCAATTTCTTGCGTGTTGTCCCAACAAACACCAACAAGTCGAACAGGCTTACCATTATCATCATTAATAAAAGAAGCTAAAAATTTAATATGCTTAGATTTACCTCCATTCTTAAGTTTATAAATCCCTTCCTTAACAGCCGATGATTTCTTTGATTGTTTTTCAAAAAGATCCTGAAGCTTATTTCTATCATCTCTATGAATAAGTGACTTCCAAAGGTCTAACAGATTGTCATATTTTTTTTTCTCAACATTATGTAAATTATACATTTCAGGTTCCCAAACAAGGCTTTTACATTCTATGTCATAATCCCATATTCCAATTCCAACAGTTGAAGTAGCCAATACCAGCCTCTCAGACAATTGTTGTAATTTTTTCTGAGTTTTCTTTTGCTCAGAGATATCCTGATATAATCCAAAAACTGCAATTTGGTCTTGACCAAAAAACACAGGCTTACCAAGAATCAAAACATCAATTAACTCCCCGGTTTTACTTTGCCTTACCGACTCAAACATAACATTTTTTCCTTCCGCAACTTGACTTGTTGATAAGGCCCCTTCAGCCTTAAGCTTTTGAGGAACGATAAGATCATTAATTTGTCTTTTCCTTGCTTCCTGCGGAGTATAGCCAAACAAATGTACAAACTGCCTATTAATCTGCATTACCCTGTCGCTATTGTCTAAAATAGCAATTGCAACGGGTGCTTCATGAATAAGTGTTTCAAAATATGCTTCCTGAATTCTAAGCCTTTTCTCAGCAATTCTCTTTTCTGTAATATCTCTGGTAATTCCATGTATAGATGATAATTGACCTTTTTCCATCATAAAAGATCCTTTTAAATCACCCCATCTTGAAGAACCATCTTTATGAAGAAACTCTAGCTCTATATCAATTTTAAAACTACCCAGATTATCAGTATTAGAAAAAACTTGTTCTCTAATTTTTTGGCGTAAAAAAGCAATCTTTGCTAAAGAATGGCCTGCGAATGTTTTACTTATAGTTTGATTAACAAGTTCATCAGATTCATAACCTAAAAAACCTTTTACTGAAGGGCTAACATATTTAAAATAAGTAAGGTCTAAATCAACAAGCCAAACTACATCATTAATTGTTTCAGTTATAAGCCTGTATTTCTGTTCACTTTCAATTAGTTTTTGCTCAGTATCCCTAGCTCTTTGTATATTTTGCCATTCTCTCCATGCCCTAACTGCAATTGCGGGAAGATTTTCAAATGACTGTTTTGACTTTACAACATAATCCATTGCTCCATTTTTAAGAGCCTTAACAGCAAGTTCTTCATTACCTTGACTTGTAAGCAAAATAAAAGGCAGGGTTGGATTTTGTTCATTTTCAAGGGAAAAAACCTCAAGTCCTTTTCCATCAGGCAACACCCAATCAGAAATTATCAAATCAACATCGTTATGTTCTATTGCATTTTTTGCATCATTAACATTCTCAACCAGTACTATTTCTAGATTTTGATGATTTTTAAATGCACGCACAATTAAATCTGCGTGGCCGGGATTATCTTCAACTATCAATATTTTAAATGCATCCATCACAATACTATTAATTTTTAACCATATTCAATTCCCCACCCAAACAAAAAACAAACCTTGAGCCTTTGCCTAAACCTTCAGATTCACACCAAATTTCTCCTTCATGAATTTCTATAATTCTTTTAACAATAGACAACCCCACGCCTGTGCCTTCAGTTTTCGGGTCTAGTTTATTAAACAACCCAAATACTTTGTCATGAAACTGTTTTTCAATCCCTACTCCATTATCCTGTATAAAGAAAAGCTGTCTATTTTTATCATCAATAAAGCTTCCAATATATATTTCCGGATTATTTTTTCCATAAAACTTCACAGCATTTTCAATCAAGTTTTGCCAAACCTCGCCAAGCCTAGACCTATCGCCATAAACATCAGGCATATTAGGTTCTATATCTATTTTTGCATTTGAGTTTTTAATTCTACCATCCAGTACAGCGCATATTTCATTAACTAATTTACCCATTGGGAACTTGGCAAAATCGCCAATTGTTCTTCCAATCCTTGACAATTGCAGTAAATCTTCAAGTAAATAATGCATTTTTTCTGTTGCTTTTTCAATTCTACTCATATCCTCTTCCATTTGCACAATATCACCCTTCTCTGCACTTTCCTTTATCAAACCTAAAAACCCTTGAATTGTAACTAATGGACTTCTTAAATCATGTGAAACTGTATATGTAAATCTTTCGAGTTCTGAGTTAATTCTGGAAAGCTCTTTCATTTGTTCGTTAACAGTTCTTTCAGCTTTTACCCTATCTGTTATATCAAGATAAACGCCAACAATACCCTGAGGGTTCTTTTCAGAATCAAAAAACACAGACTTAAAGAATAACGCATCTATTTTTTTACCGTTTTTATAATTTATTTCTGTTTCGTAAACCTGAGTAGATAAAGAATTAAATAATGCCTTATCTTTCTCATAAAAAACTTCTGCTTGTTCTTTACTGAATAGATCGAATACAGTTTTGCCATTAATATCATCTTCAGACAAGCCTAAATACTCACAAAACTCACGGTTACACCCAATATATCTACCTTGCATATTTTTATAAAAAACCGGAAATGGAATATTATCAATTATGCTTTTCATAAGAGTAGATTGGAACACTAATGCCTCTTGGGAATTTTTCTCTTCAGTAATATCATTAATAAAACCTTCCAAAAACAACAAGTCGCCATCATTACTAAACACTCCTTTAACTTGATCCAAAACCCACTTAATGGAGTTATTAGATGTAACTATTCGGTAAATTAAAGGCACCGTTTTTCTACTATAAATGTTGCCCTGAATTTCCTCCCATATCCTTTTCCTATCTTCCGGATGCATAATCTCTCCGAAAGATTTCTCTTTATTATTTTCGATTTGCTCCGGAGTATATCCCGTTAGTTTTGCAGTTCCAATACTCACATACTCCATAGTATAATGTGGATCGTTTTTGCAACGATACACCATCCCCGGCAAGTTGTCCAAAATACTATTTAATTGTCTTTCAGATTCTTTAAGTGCTTTAGAAATTCTTACCCTGTCAGAAACATCTTTCATGCTAAAATAATAACGTTCCTCACCTTTCTCCTTAAATATCATACAAAACACTTCTGCTGAGAAGTCTTTATTTTCATTAAACTCTTTAGAAACAGTATTTTGCCAAAAAGTCTGTTTTTTCACTTCTTCAAAGAAATCAAGAAAGAAATCGTTAAAATTTCCACCAAAAAGGTCATGAATTGATTTATTAATAATGACATCCGACTCTAACTTAAGAAAGTTGCATGCAGCCTGATTCACATCAATTACTGCATAGTGCTTGGAAAGAATAAAACTAACATTAGGAGATGACTTAAACAATGTTTTAAATCTTTGCTCACTCTCAAAAAGACTTTCAAAAGTTTTTTTGCTATCAGTTACATCCTGAACTGAAACAATATGTCCTTCTAGACCTTTATATTTTGGCAATGAATGGAAATTTAATTCAACTCTAATTTCTTCTCCATTCTTCTTTCTGTGAATCCTACAGCTATTTAATAAATCTTCCTTTCGCTTTAAATCTTGGCAATCTTGAGAAACAAGATCTTCAAAACTCATATTAGAGAATTGTTCTTTTGTGTATCCATATAAATGCAATGCTGATTCATTAGCCTCAATGATATTAAATGAATCACTATCTATTACAAACATAGGATGCGGATTATTAAGGAAAAGATTACTATACAACCCTAAAGCATCCTTTAATTGCTTCTCAAATTCCTTTTTTTCATCAATATCTATGCAGGTGCTAATGAAACCTTTAATCTGGCCGGTATTGGAATAAAACGGTATTCCGCTATCTAAGTAGTACCTATAAACATCATTACTAATTTTAAGCCTAAACTCAAACGAATATTTATCCTCAGAAAGCAATGCCTTTCTGTATTTCTCCAGAACTACGCCCTGATCATCCGGATGAATATATTTGAGCCAAGTATTATCAAGTAAATGTCTTTTGTTTAAACCCGGCAATTCCTTGCATTTTGAATTCATAAATACAACTTTTCCTTCAGGTGAAACCTGGTATATAGGTTGAGGGAATTCATCAAAAAGAGTTTTATGAAATTCCAGAGCATTATCTAATGACTTACGAACTTTTTTAAGATCTGCAATAGACCTACTGATAAGAATATAAATAACAACACCGCTAATACTTACAAAAAACCATCCCTTTGCAATTTGTATTTTCGTAATTGCACTAATATCATCTACAAGCCATTCCAAAATGGTATCAGAAAACAAAATCCACAGAAAACTAAAAAAAACATATACAGTTGTAATCCTAATTGCAGGATCAACTTTATACCTTATGTTATGTATGATTTGTCTAAACATGAAATTATATTTCAAGCAACAAAAAACTTTGATAGGTCTAATTATCAGCCAAAATATTCAAAATTTGGAAAACAATTGTTCATATTCTTTTTGCCAACAGTAAAGGAACAAAATATTTCAATACCATCAACTCAGTAAAAACCCTTGTTTTAGCATATTTTATTTTTTAAAAAGCTGGATTTTTCTATTTTTGTACAATGTTAGGTTTTTGCAAATATCAAATCAATATAATACAAACATTTATAGAAAAAACATGAAAGATCTTAAAAATTACATCGAAACAAACAAAGAAAGGTTTTTGCAGGAGTTATTCGAGCTGATAAGAATTCCTTCAATCAGTGCAAAAGAGAACCACAAACAAGACATGTACAAAGCAGCAGAATGGATCAAAAACAGTTTAATAAAAAGTGGAGCCGATGAGGCAAAAGTTTTTGAAACTGATGGCCATCCGGTAGTTTTTGGGAAAAAGATTATAAACACGTCATTGCCAACAATTATGATATATGGACATTATGATGTTCAACCTGCTGAGCCTCTTGAATTATGGATAAGCAAGCCATTTGAACCTGAAGTTCGCGATGGAAAGATTTATGCAAGAGGCGCTGATGATGACAAAGGACAGATGTTTATGCATTTTAAAGCATTTGAATATCTTATAAAAACAAATCAACTTCCATGCAATGTTAAATTCATGATTGAAGGAGAAGAAGAGATTGGATCACCAAGTCTTGAAAAATTCTGTTCGCAAAACAAAGAAATGCTTGCGTCTGATGTTATTCTTGTTTCGGACACAACTATGCTTGGCCCTGACATTCCTTCAATAACAACAGGCTTAAGGGGTCTATCATACTGCGAAGTCGAAGTTACCGGCCCAAACAGAGATCTTCACTCAGGGCTATATGGAGGAGCTGTTGCAAATCCAATAAACATCCTTGCTAAGATGATAGCATCGCTTACAGATGAGAAAGGGAACATAACAGTAAAAGGCTTTTATGATGATGTTGAGGTGATAAGCATGGAAGAAAGAAAAGACATGTCGAGAGCACCTTTCAATCTCGAAGAGTATAAAAAATCACTTGACATTGCAGACGTTTATGGTGAAGAAGGCTATTCAACAATGGAAAGAGTAGGTATAAGGCCAAGTCTTGATTGCAACGGAATTTGGGGCGGATACATTGAAGCGGGTGCAAAAACAGTTTTACCTTCAAAAGCTTATGCAAAAATTTCAATGAGATTAGTACCTCATCAAGACTCTAAAAAGATTTCGGAACTTTTTGTAAAACATTTCGAATCAATTGCTCCTCCATACGTTAAAGTAAAAGCAAAATTACTACATGGTGGCGAAGGTTATGTATCCCCAACCGATACTATTGAATATCAAGCAGCAAGTAAAGCTTTGGAGGATGTTTATGGAATTAAGCCAATACCTTATAGAAGTGGTGGAAGCATTCCAATAATTTCATTGTTTGAAAAAGTTCTTGGCATAAAGTCGATTTTAATGGGCTTTGGACTAGAATCAGATGCTATACATTCACCAAACGAGAATTACCCTTTACAACAGTTCTACAAAGGCATAGAAGCTATTCCATATTTTTACAAACATTATGCAGAATTGAAAAAGTAGAAACCTAATTTTTATAAATAGGCAATTTAATGCTAAATTATTTTTTATAATTTAGCATTTTGCTTATTTAACATCCTATAGTATAACACATTGCAAATCTAAAAGACAAATAAATCTTTTTAACAATGGAAATAACAAGAATTTTTGACATCTTATCTTATTATGGAGAAATATGTCCTGATAAAAATGACGCAGTAGCAGGAAAAGATGAGGGAGTTTGGAAAAAATACTCAACTGATGATTTCATTAACAACACCAACTATGTTAGCGCAGGATTACTTGCACTAGGTATAAAAAAAGGTGACAAAATTGCGACAATAACATTCAACAGGCCTGAATGGAATTTTTTAGATATGGGGATACAGCAAATTGGGGCTATTCATATCCCTATTTATCCAACAATTAGCGATTCAGATTATGAATATATTTTAACGCATGGTGAAGTCAAAATAGTTTTTTTAGCCGGCGAAGAACTTTACAAAAGGATTCATCATATTTTGCCAAAGATATCCAATATTGAACATGTTTATACATTCAAAAATTTATTTGGGTCGAAACATTTATTTGAGTTAATTGAATTAGGTAAAAGCACATATAATGCTGACATACTTAGAAGTCTTAAAGATGCTGTAAGAACTGACGATGTTACGACAATAATTTATACATCAGGAACCACAGGCATTCCAAAAGGCGTAATGCTAACACATTCTAACATCCTAAGCAATGTGATGGCAGTGAAACATATTCCTCCATACGGCCCCCAGCATCGCGCAATGAGTTTTCTCCCTCTATGTCACATTTATGAGAGAATGATGAATTACACTTTTATGTACAAAGGAATGTCTTTGTATTATATAAGCAACATGGGATTAATTGCTGAGGGCTTAAAAGAAG
>CAZRNU010000026.1:0-28224 GCA_964601515.1 uncultured Bacteroidales bacterium
ATCAGAATACTCTTCTCCCCCGTTTTTAACAGCGAAGGGAAAGTAGATGGTGGAATTGGTCTGGTAGAAGACAGAACATCACATATTCAAAAAGAAATACTTGAGAAGCAAGTTGCTATTGCAAGAGAGTCTGTTAAGTTCAAACAGAAATTTCTTGCTAACATGAGTCATGAAATTAGAACTCCTCTAACCGGAATGCTAGGCTTTGTTGAAATGCTCTCAAAAACAAAGCTTACTCAAGAACAAAAAAAGTTTGTTGATATTTTAAGAAATGCCGGTGATAATCTTAGAGAAATTATCAATCTAATTTTAGATTATTCTAAAATTGAATCAGGGGAAGTAAAACTAAAATATACAGCTTTAAAAACTGAAGACATGTTTGACGGCGCCACTAATTTGTTTTCTTCTATTTGTCATAAGGATGTTAAGCTAGAAACATCTATTAGCCCAATGATCCATAAATATATCAAAACAGATAAACAAAGGCTGAACCAAATTCTTAACAACCTGCTTTCTAATGCTGTAAAATTTACTCAAAAAGGAAAAATTTCAATCACTGCTAGTTTAGCAAATAGAAAAAAAGAAAGTGATTTGGCATCAGAAAGAAACTCCCAATTAGTGAAAATTGAGGTTACAGATACCGGTATAGGAATTCCTCAGGAAGCAATTCAAAATCTGTTCAAACCTTTTAGTCAGGTTGAAGATGGTGATGTTAGAAGCGTGGAAGGAACAGGCCTCGGATTATCTATTTGTAAAGAACTTGCTCATATTTTAGGTGGAGAAATTGGAGTACTAAGCGAACCGGGTAAAGGCAGCACTTTTTGGTTTACTTTCATCGCTAAGAAAGCAAATAAATCGGAAATAATTGAAACACCAAAGAAAGCTGACCTTGATTTCAAGGAATCTTCTCTGCTGAGAATTTTGTTAGTAGATGATAAGAAAATAAACCAAATGGTAGTTACTATCATGCTAAACTCTATGGGTCATACTGTTGAGACTGCATCTAATGGTTTGGAAGCAATAGAAAAATTCAACCCCGATTTATTCGATTTGGTGCTTATGGATATTCAAATGCCGGAAATGGATGGGATTACAGCAACTCAAAAAATAAAAGCAAAATATAAAAAAACACCACCTATTGTTGGATTAAGCGCTAATGCTTTCGAAGGCGACAGAGAAAAATATATGCAACAAGGTATGGATGATTATTTAACCAAACCTGTTAAAACTGAAGACTTTAACGAAATGATTGATAGACTGTTTTGATTTACGAATTGCAAATTGGGGCTATATTCCAGCGCACTAGACCCCTGACCCCTAAAGGGGAACGCAACCAATAATGTTAGTAGCATAAGCCCCCTTTAGGGGGATGGGGATAAAGACAGGTTGGAGTAAAGAAGTAAGTGGCTGAGATACAGTAAGCTTCCAAAGAATAAGAATAAGGTTAAGAATAGGAATAAGAATAAAACCCGAATACAATGAACAACTTTTTTTTCAAGAATTTAGCAGAAAACTCTAAAGACTTAATTTACAGAATTCTACTGCATCCGGAAATGAAATTTGAGTACGTAAATCCTGCTGCTACTGAATTAACCGGATATACACCTCAAGAACATTACAACGACCCGTATTTGGGTTTTAAAATAGTTCACCCTGATGATAAGCACATTCTTGATGAAATAATAAAATCTGACGAGCCATATTTAAAACCTATAATATTAAGATGGGTAAAAAAGGATGGTTCAGTTTTATGGGTTGAACAAATCAACACTCCAATATTTGATAAAGACAAAAAAGTTGTTGCGTTAGAGGGAATAGCAAGAGATATTACGGCAAGGATAAAAGAACAGCAAGATATTATTCAACAAAAAAATATTCTTGAAGGAATAATTAATGGAATACCGGATATTATTGCAATTCAAAACCCGGATCATACAATTGATGCATACAATAAAGCGGGTTATGAATTGCTGGGTAAAGAACCAAGCAGTGTAAAAGGTAAAAAGTGCTTTGAATTGCTAGGCAAAGAGTACGAGTGTGAAAAGTGTGCAACAAAAATTGCCATAAATTCAAAACGTGTTGAAGTAATTGAAAAATACATATCTGAAAAAGATATTTATCTCGAATGTAGGAGCATCCCTATTGTAAATAGCAATGGAGAAGTTGTGAAAATTATTGAGCAATTAAGAGATATAACAACTCAAAAAATGGCTCAATTAGCTCTTGAGGAAAAAACAAATTCTCTTCAAGAAAGAAATAAGGAATTAACTTGTCTGTATTCCGTTTCACAGATTCTTGAAGATGAGGAAGCCGGTCTAATTGAAGTAATGTCCAAAATATGTAATATAATCCCTAATGCATATCAGCACGAAACCTTTGCATGCTGCAAAATAGTAATCAACAAAAAGGAGTTCACATCACATAATTATAAGCATACTAATTGGAATCAAATAACAAGCATTTTTGTAAATGGCGAGGATATTGGTTTTGTTGAAGTTGGTTATCTAAAATATCAAAACAAAGAATTTGAGGGTCCTTTCCTTGAGGAAGAGAGGATTCTAATTAATACTATAGCAAAACGCATTGGCAGTTATCTGGAACACAAAACATCAAAAGAAGAAGTAAAAACCAGCAAGGAATTGCTAGACCTGTTTTTCCATGAATCAAGGGAAGGGTTTTTCTTTATGATGTTAGACAAACCTGTTTATTGGAATGACAATGTTGAAAAAGAAAAGGTTTTAGATTATGTATTTTCACATCAGAGGATTACCAAAATAAATGATGCAATGGTAAACCAATATCGTGCTAGAAGAGAAGATTTTATTGGCCTCACTCCAAATGATTTCTTCGCACATGATATTAATCATGGAAGAGAAGTCTGGCAGAAATTCTTTGATGACGGCAAATTACATATTGACACTTCTGAAAAGAGATTTGACGGTAGCGATATGATTATTATAGGAGACTATACTTGTCTTTATGACGACAAAGGCAGAATTACCGGGCACTTCGGTGTACAACGCGATGTTACTGAGCAAAAAAGAAATGAAGAGGAATTAAAAAACAGCAATAGGCTGCTAAAACAAGTTATTGATTCTTTGCCATATCCATTTTTTGCAATAGATGCTGATACATTCGAAATTACACTTGCTAATAAAGCACTAGGAGAAGAAAACATCGGTAAACAATGCTATAAAGTCACGCATAATGTAAACAGACCATGTAATCATAAGGATCACCCTTGTACTGTTACAGAAATAGTCAAAACCAAAAAACCAGCAATTGTTGAACACGTTCATTTTGATAATAATGTTCCTGCTATTCATGAAGTTAGAGGATTCCCTGTTTTTGACAGCGAAAATAATGTTGTTCAGATAATAGAATATTCATTAGACATAACAGAAAAGAAACAGCAAGAAAAATTAAACCATCTTTCTAATGAAATTCTTTCAATATTAAATAACCCTGAGGATTTTGAAAATTCTTTGAATCAAATAGCTGATGCTATTAAAAAAGATTTGGAATTTGATGCAGTTGGAATTCGGTTAAATATTGATAATGACTATCCATATTTAATCTCAAAAGGTTTTTCTTCAAAACATATTAAACAAGAAAATTCGCTAATTGCATTCGACAAAGATGGCACTACTCTTCAAACCGAAGATTGCCATACTTGTATGGAGTGTACATGCGGACTTGTAATATCAGGAAAATACTTGCCTGATAGTCCATTATTTAAAGACATTGGGAGCTTTTGGACAAATAATTCAAAAGCATTGCTAAATCTTAAACCCGAAGATGATCCAAGGCTAAACCCAAGAAACCTATGCATTCATGAAGGTTATAATTCTATGGCAATTATACCTATAAAATCAAATAAAAACATTATTGGTGTTTTGCAAATCAACAATAAAAAATCCAATTCATTCAATCTTAACCTCATTAAATATTTTGAAGAAATAGCGCTAAAAATAGGAATGGCAATTATCAGGAAGGAGAATGAGGAAAAGGTAAAATCCAGTGAGAGAAAATTTAAACTCCTGGCAGATTATACGCCTAACTGGGAATATTGGATGAATGAAAATCGAGAGTTTGTATATATTTCCAAATCTTGCGAATACATAACAGGACATACAGTTGATGAATTTCTGAGCAATCCTGAGTTAATAATTAATATTGTTCATTCTGAAGATAAAAATGAGTTTTCCGAACATCTTGATAGTTGCTTTGAAAAAGATACAAGATTTTCTATAAAAGAGTTTGACTTCAGAATAGTTGATATAGAAGGAAACATTACGTTTCTAAATCAGGTATCCAGACCAATATTTGATGAAACAAATAATAAAAAGTTCTTAGGTATTAGAGTTAGCAATACAAACATTACCGACAGAAAACTGGCGGAAGAAAAACTTCAAAAAACTAATGAAGAGCTTCAACTCGCAACTACCTACGCCGAGATGTTAGCTCAAAAAGCCGATGAAGCAAACAAAGCAAAGTCGGAGTTTCTTGCAAATATGAGCCATGAAATTAGAACTCCGCTTAATGGTGTTATCGGGTTTACTGAACTCCTATTAAACACAAACCCAACCGAAACACAAAAACTATATATAGAAAAAGCACACACCTCTGCTGACCATTTATTAGACATTATCAATGATATTTTGGATTTCTCCAAAATTGAAGCCGGAAAACTTGAAATAGATGAAGTATTAACAGACATTATTGAGCTTTCTGAAAAAGTATTCGACGTAGTAAAACAAAGTGCAGGCAAAAAAAATATTGAACTAATTTTAAACATTCATAAGGACGTACCTCAGTACGCCATTATTGACCCGGTGAGACTCAGACAAGTTTTAGTTAACCTTTTGGGCAATGCCGCTAAATTTACCAAAGAAGGCGAGATAGAATTATCATTAGGATTCAAAAAAGACCAAAAAAAGAAGAACATAGGAGAGTTTTTCTTTGCCATTAGAGACACCGGGATTGGAATTTCTGCTGATCAAAAATCCAGGTTATTTAAAGTGTTTTCGCAAGCAGACTCCTCTACAACAAGAAAGTTTGGAGGCACAGGATTAGGTTTGGCAATATCACAAAGGATTATTGAGAAAATGGGTTCAAAGCTAAAACTAGACAGCAAAGAAAACAAAGGTTCTGTGTTCCATTTTTCATTAAAAAAACATTATGAACATGGAGAAGCTAACTCTGAGTTTATTTTTAGTGATATAAAAAATGTAATAATTATCGAGAACAATCAAAAATATCAAACAATTATATCAGATATTTTAAGCACTTGGCAAATTAGCAGTACAATAGTTGCCAATGAAACTCAAACAATAAAAGCTCTTCTGGAACAAAATTATGATGTGGCTATTATTGATAACTCATTAGAGGAATTTTCCGGAATAGATTTAATAAAAAACATAAGAAAGCATAATATCAAATCAATTACAGGTAAAGAAATACTTTTATTAGGTGCATCAGGTGATATAAAATCCCATACCGAAGCCGATAGTCTAAATATTGGAGGGAAGTTAATAAAACCCATAAAAAAGAAAGAACTAAAAAATGTATTATTAAGAATTTCGGATAATAACCACATTGAAAACAAAAATGAGGTAAATAATTTAGATTCTCAACAAATACTGAAGCTCGGCAATAATGAACCCGTTATACTTATTGTTGAAGACACTGAGATAATTATGTTGTTAATAAAAACATTTTTAAAGAAACTTGTACCGAACGCTATTCTTATCGAAGCAGTTGATGGTATCGACGCTATTTCAAAGTATCAAAAAATTTCACCTGACATTGTTCTACTGGATATTCAACTTCCAACAAAAGATGGATATAATGTTTCTTTAGAAATCAGGAACTATGAAGAAAATGAAAAAATAAAACCAAAGCCAATAATTGCATTAACAGCTAGAGCTGTAGAGGGCGAAAAAGAGAGATGTTTGAAAGCAGGCATGAATGATTTCATCCCCAAACCAATTGACCAGAATGATCTATCAAAAGTACTTCAAAAGTATTTAAACGACAATTATCATAGTAATTCCTTAAAGAGTGAAAAAAAGACAATCAAAATTATAACAGAAGAAAAACAACACTTTGATAAGAATTTTTTTATTTTGCGAAATGAAGGGAGTTTTGAACAATATGACGGATTAATCTCTATGGCTTTAACCCAGATTACCGAATATATTAATGACCTAAAAACTGCAATAGATGAAAAACATGTTGATAATATTAAAAAAAGAGCTCACAAACTAAAAGGTATTGCAATGTTTATGAGTTTTGACATTTTGGCTGATTATGCTTCAGATATAGAGCTCTCACAAGCTTCTGAAATAATTCACTACAGAAAAATGTTTTCTAAAACACAAAAAGAATTTGAAACTTTAAAAAAGATTATCGAAAAAGAGGGAAAGCATTAGTATCCCTCAACAATCCAGTACTGTCTAAGAAACCTATTATTTACAATTTCTATGCGATTTTTATCTTTCCATTCCATCTCTACTTCTCCGGCGCTTTCGGATACTTTTTTCTTGAGCTCCTTAAGATCTAATGTTGGGGAGTTATTTTCAGTTGGTTTAAAGGATGCAGTTAATGAATTTTTGCGTAATTCACTATATACGCTTATAGCAATGTCAATATTTGCTTTTAACACACTCAGGTCTATCTTTTTATTCATGTACCCGAATGGCTTAATTAACTTTGCTCGTTCTAAAGTCTCTTCGTCATTTAAAGATGTTAAAAACAATATTGGTATATCGTGGGCATTTGAAATCTCTTTTGCGGCATCAATTCCGTCTAAATCACCTTCAAGATTTATGTCCATTAAAACCAAATCTGGTAATAGTTTATTTACCTTTTCAACTGCCTCCTTTGCAGAAACGGCAATTCCTACAATTTGGAAGTCCTTACCAAGATTAGTTTTTAGATATGATTGTATAAATACTTCGTCTTCAACAATTAATAACTTATGCATAACAATAACCTTATTTTTAATAAAATACTTATACAACAAAAATAAAAAAAAAACAAATGCGGTACTACGTATTGATAATACAATAATGTATTAAAAAAATTATTATTTTAGCCAATCATGAGTTATCATACCAACAAAATATTATATGTCAATAAACATGAGTAAAAATAACATAATATTAAAGTTTATTATAAATGGATTTCTGCTCGGATTAACTTTCCCGATTATTGCAGTCATTATTGAGATTTTCATAAATGATCTAAGTTTAAACTTTGAAAATTTGGCAAGTTTGTTCAAAAATAATCCGGCTTTATGGATCATTAACTTGGCACCTTTTGTAATAGCATTTACCGGATATTGGATTGGAAACAAGTTTTCGTTAAAGAATAAAGAAATTATTCAATATGCTGAAAATGAAAAAAATAAAGCAGAAATTATTCTATCATTCACAGAAAAACTTGCAGAAGGAGATATTGATGTTCAGTATTCTGCTATAGATAAAGACTTGAATATTGATGAAATTGGGCAATCACTAATAAAACTTCGAAATAATCTAAAAAAGAGCAAGGAAGAAGCAGAGCAAAGAGAAAAGGAAGAACACCAAAGAAACTGGGTTAATGAAGGCCTCGCAAAATTTGGAGATATTGCCAGACAAAATAATGATAATATCCAAAACCTATCATACAATTTAATTTCTAACCTTGTAAATTATCTTGATGCAAAAATTGGAGGTGTATTCCTACTCAACGATGATAATCCTAATGAAAAGTTTTTTGAACTTACCGGATGTTATGCTTTTAATAGGAAAAAGTTTCTTGAAAAAAGAATTGAATGGGAAGAAGGGCTTATTGGTGCTTGTGGAATTGAATTGGAAACAATATACCTTACCGATATTCCGGAAAATCATATGATGATTACAAGTGGTTTAGGAGAAACTAAGCCGCGCGCATTGCTTTTAATCCCATTAAAAGTAAATGATATTATATATGGCGTAATTGAAATTGCGTCTCTAAAACCTTTTGCAATATATCAAATTGAGTTTGTTGAAAAACTTGCCGAAACTATTGCATCTGTAATATCAAGTGCAAAAACTAACCTTAATACAGCAAAGCTGCTTCATGAATCACAAGAAAAAGAGAAAAAGCTAAGAGTCGCAGAGGAAGAAATGCGAAACAATATGGAAGAGCTCAACATTGCAAAAGAAGAAGCTGCTCGCCAAGGAGAAATGCTCGCAAATTTCACAAATGCAGTAAACCATACTCTTGTTAGGGCCGAATATGATACTCATGGAAACTTAATTTATGCAAATACTAGGTTCCTAAATAAGCTTGGTTACACAAGCAACAGAGAAATTGAAGGCAAACATATATCCATTTTCATTAATGAAAAGGATAAGGATTGGTTTTTTAAAATTTGGGACGAACTCTCAAAAGGAGGTAAACACTTTGAAGGTGATATGAAACATGTAACCAAGCAAGGAAGAGATTTTTGGTCAATGGCTACCTATACTTGTGTTAGAAATCCTGATGGGACAATCGAAAAAATCCTATTTCTTGGTATTGATATTACCGAACAGAAAAAACAAAATCTTGATTATGAAGGTCAAATTGATGCCTTAAATATGGCAAACCTAAAAGCTAGCTTTGCCCCTGAAGGTGAATTTTTGGATGCAAACAAAAAGTTTCTTGATACTCTACAGCTTATTCCTAAAGACATTAAAGAAAAAAGCATCTTTGACTTAGTAAAAGGTCACAGCATAAAAAATTTTAGTTCAATTTGGAAAGATATTCTTGGTGGAATTCCTTTTGAAAGTCAACTTCAGTTTAAACTGGATGAAGAAAATGAAAAATGGTTGCATGGAACATTTACAGCAGTGAGAGATATGTATGGTGATGTTGCAAAGGTAATTTATTTGGCTTCAGATATTACTGAAAGAAAGCTCATTGAAATTGAAAACATAAAACAAACGGATCAGCTTAAAAAACAAGAAGAACAATTACTAAAACAGCAAGGACAAATTAAAGAACAACACGAGGAGTTTAAAAAACAAACTGAAAAAAACATTCAAGACATACAACTTGAAAAAGAGAGAAATGAAAAAACTCTTGAAGGTGCGCTTGATGCTATCGTTACTATTAATCATAATGAAGACATCGAACTATTCAATAACGCTGCAGAAGAACTTTGGAAATTAAATAAAAATGATGTTTTAGGAAAACATGTTAGAACAATTTTACCTCCAAAATACAGTAATGTAAAAACTGGAGAAGTGACCAACTTTCTTCAATCGCCGGAAAATTATCTAATTGGGAAAAGAACAGAGGTAAATATCGTAGATAGTAATGGAGAGGAAATTCCGGTATTACTAACTCTTTCAGGAGTAAAGGTAGGTGGAAAACAAACCTATACAGCCTTTATTCAAAACATTTCTGTTGAACTATTCTAATTCTCGTTTTGTTTGTTTGAATTTTTCAACTCCCTCGATGACTTATTAAGGTAATTTATATTTATATGCTGTTTAAATGCCTCATACCTCCTGGCAAGCATTGGCATCATACCGGCTGCTTTCTGGTTTTGATTTACTTTTAAGTACTTGTCTATCTGCCTGGCAGTTTCATGTATCTGCGATGCTCCAATATTGCCGCTTAAACCCTTTACAGTCATTACAACAAGCTTCAATGAATGGAAATCATTCATTTCAATAGCATTAATCCATCTTTTATAGATATTTTCCATATCTGAAATAAACGATGAAAATATTTCAACTAAACTAAAATCGCTGTCTTTAACTTGTTTTGTAATCGCTTTTAATGTGTTTGGATTCAAAACAGGCAAATTATCAATATCAACTGCGTCAATTAACTCTAGCTCTTTTCTTAACTGCTTATCTTTATTAACACCAAGCCAATAAGACAGTTTTTTCTCAAGTTCGTCAAGCTTAACAGGCTTTGAAAGAACATCATCCATTCCTACTGATTTATATCGCTCTATGTCTTGTTTGTCGACATTGGCAGTAAGACCAATTATTGGCGGTATATTACTAAAGTTTTGCTTTAATAGCTTTGTTGCCTCTTCACCATCCATAACAGGCATATTAATATCCATAAGAATCAAATCAAACTTAATTTTACCAAAAATATCAAAGGCATTAATTTCTGATTCCTGATATATTTCCAAAGCTTTGTTACCATTTTCTGCAACTACAACTATGCAGCCAAGTTTCTCCAACATCAGGGTAAGTACCTTCTGATTTACTACCTTATCTTCAACCAACAATAAGGAGCTGCCTGTAATATCCTCTAAATCTATCCCTTGAACAAGTTCTTCCATTGCCTCGTCTTGTTTATGTTCATTTATATCTTGATCTAACATACTCCTGAACGTAAACCAAAACTTAGAGCCTTCTCCGGGCTTACTTATAACACCTATTTCACCTCCTAAAAGATCGGTAAGATGCTTGCTAATTGCTAATCCCAGCCCTGACCCTGTAGATTTTTTTGAAACATTTGATTGTATTTGAGAAAAACTCTTAAATAACTTTGGAATATCCTTTTCGTCAATACCAATGCCTGAATCTTTTATTTCAATTTTGATTATATAATCATTTTCTGCTATCTTTTCTACCAACGATATTTTCAGCATCACATCTCCTTCTTCAGTAAACTTTATAGCATTTGTCATTAAATTCGAAATAATTTGCATCAAACGTTTGTCATCGGAAATAATTTCTTCAGGAAGATTATCAGGAATATCATAAAATATTTCTATACCCTTAGCATTTGCCTGAGGATTGAAAATAAGCTTAACAGAATCCAACATTTCGTATAAAGAAAACTTCTCAGGTGACAAACTCATTTTTCCTGCTTCAATTCTTGATATATCCAAAATATCGTTTATTAAATTCATAATAGAATCTGCCGAGGTCATTATGGTTTTGCACATCTGCCTCTGATCGTTTGGCATTTCAGATTTTAAAAGCAGGTCAGACATGCCAACTATACTGCTTAAAGGATTCCTGATTTCATGGCTTATATTAGCAAAAAACTGCTGCTTAATATCTGCTGTTTTCCTAGCTATTTCAATATCTTGTCTTAATTGTTCAGATTGCTTCTGCAAAGTAATATCCTGTATAGTAAGAAACATTTTATCAGGTTTGCCTGATGTATCGAATTCAATTTTCCCTATTGAATGTAAATATTTTGTATTGTTATTCTTGTCAACAATTCGGTATTCTATAGAAAACTTATTTCTTTTATTACTTAAAACATCATCTCGATAACTTTTGTATCTGGGTCTGTCATCCTGATGAATTAAATGCAAAAACTTTTCATCATTTAGTTCGTTTACATCATTAGATTCTACTCCTAAAATTCTACTAAAAGTATCATTAAAATTGTAGGTTCGTGTCTTAAAATCTATTTCACAAGTTCCAAGGCCTGCTATAAGTTGAGCTTCCTCCAACCTTTCCCTATTAGCAATCAGCTCTTGTTGTATAAATCGCTTTTGTGTAATATCTTCGCTTACAATTAGGAAATTTGTTAAAATTCCATCCTCATTCCTAATTGGAGATATAGTTACATGCTCCCAGTAATTTGTTTTGTCTTTTCGTTGATTTTCCCATTCTCCTTCCCATACTTTGCCTTCTAATATATGCTCCCATATTTCATTAAGTAGCTTCTCATTGTTTTTTAGAGGATTAAAGTTTTGAAAACGCTTTCCGATGTTATCTTCATAACTAAAACCTGAGGTTTCAACATATTTGTGGTTAACAAACTCTACAAACCCTTCTTTATTGAAAATTATAACAATATTTGCACTCTGCTCAACAGCTGCTGAAAACTTCCTTAAAGTTTCTTCCCAAATTACTTTTACTGTTATTTCCCTAACGACAACAGTAATACCTGAAATCTCTCCATGCAAATTTTTCCTTAGCGATGTCTTTAAATTAAAATAATGCTTGGGGTTATCAAACGGCAATCCGAATTCAAATTCTTGGGGTTTTTCAGATTGTATCAGCTTGTTTAATCCTTTATCCAGCAATCTTGCAATTTCCTCAGGAAATAAATTGGAAAAATTATTTCCATTTATCTTTTCCAACTTTATAACTTCAGATATTTCAGGTTTTATTTTTGAATGGATATGCGTAACCACACCATTTTTATCAAGCGAAATTACAATATCGTCAATCGATTCAAGGGTTGTCCTAAATATTTCTTTTGCTTCAAATAGTTCTTTCTTTGATTTGTGTCTGTATATTGCTATATCTATTGCCGAATGAAGAATTCTTCCGTCAAACGGTTTAATAATAAAACCATTTGGGTCAATCTTCATTAGTCTGGAAATAACACTTTTCTCGCTGCTTGAAGTAATAAATACAACAGGAGAATCATTAAACTTTAAAATAATTTCTGCAGCCTCTATACCGTCAATCTCCTCTCCAAGGCATACATCCATTAAAATAAGGTCGGGCTTAACCTCATGAGCAATATTAATAGCCTCCTCGCATGTATGAGCTTTAACAACAACTTCTAATTTAGCTTTTGCCAACTCACTCTCAATCAGATTGATTGTTAAAATATCACTACCAACTATTAATACTCTTTTTGCCTGCATTATAAATGCTATATTAACTATTAATTACTTCCTTTGCTTTTTCTACAAACTGTTCATATAATGCATTGATATGGTCCAACAACTTATATGCTTCATCAAAATTTCCGGCTTTTGCCAATTTTTCCATATCTACAGCTAATGTCTTTAATTGAGTTGCCCCAATAGTTGCAGTTATTCCACTCAATCCATGTGCGCTTTTCAAAAACTTATCTCTATCATTATTATCTACCGCATCAAATAACTCATTGATTTGTTCTTCTGCTTCCGGGAAAAAAGAATCAAACAAATCACTTAAAATTTCCAAATTACCTCCTGCGTGATGCTTAAGCATTTCTATTGTTTCAATATCTACAACAGGTATTGAGTTATACTTTTCCGAACCCGTTTCTTGATAAGTCATAATTAAAAGGTTTTTATTAGGTTTTTGTATTTGCCGATTTTGAACTGTTTAAACAAGAGCATTCCTTACAAAACCAACAGTTAAAAGTAATATGATTAAAACAAAAAAAAGTCAGTGTTAATACTGACTTTTTGCTAAAAATTTAAAAATACAGCCTAACTATTCAAAATATAGATGTAACATAAACATATTTATTTAAACCTCAATATTTCTGACTTTTAACAATGCATCCTTACTTCCCGAAATTGTTTCCTCAATAAACTCTTTATTTGTCAAACATTTTTGAACAATCTCGTTGTGCAAAATTTTCAAATTCGCATAATTATTGGTTATTTTATCCATCAAATCAAAAACTGATAAGGAATTAGAATTGTTATTGATTTTAGTGGCTCCTCCTGATATTATTGAATTAAGTTCTTCTAATGTTGATTCAAATATTTTTTTCAAACTACCTTTATTAAAATGATTTTCTGCAAATACTTTTAAAAGTTGCTGTGACTTTCTTGCTATTTTTTCTTCCGGATTATTCAAAAAATCTTCAGCAATAATCTTATTTATCATCATTTGTTCAACAGCATTCTCCATTGCATCAATATCATTCAACCTATCACGTAATGCTTCCGTAACATTAAATGCCTTATTGATATCCTCTTCCAAAAACTGCTGCTTAGACTTTAACTTCAATATGTGTTGTTGTAAATCATTTATATTTTCTGTTAAAAGATTGATGTCTGCAACTTTCTCTGTATCTTTAAATCCCAGAAAGCTATAATTTATCTTATTGATTTCAAAAACTTTATTACTGAATTCAACTAACATTTCAGACAACTTATAAAACCTTGATTTAAAATCTTCAAGAACATTAACGGCATTACCATTTAGATTCAAAGAATGATTATTATAATTTCCACAAAATTCAAAATTATTCAATTCATCCTCTTTTGAAATCCCTTTATGCTTATTATTATTGATGTTTTGAACTGGATTCGTTAAACTTATAATTGACGATAAATTTGAATTAATCTCACGACTTATTGAAGAACAACTTTCTACAAGATTACAAACAAATTGGCTATTTTCATTTTGACTGTAATAGTATTCTGAAAGCAAAGAAACATTATTTATTGCTTTATCCAGCATTCTAAGAATTAATGGAAACATATCGTTGTTTAATAATTCCATTTCAGATTGAATTTTTGCACAATGCTTCTGTATGTTGTATATATTCTCCTCAAATAATGGAATGGAGGCGTGAATTTTTGCAAAAACTTTTTCGATTCGACTTGAATCTTCTGCAGAGAATCCTTTTATATATTTGTCAAATAATGTATTTGTAAGCTTAATCTCAGAACTTAAATTTTTTATTTCAATAATGTTTGTAGAATAGTTTTTAAGCGGCAATTGTTGAAGTCCATAATTATTTTTTGATTTCTCAATTGATGAAATATTAAGATTCATATTATCTATCTTAATTTCAAGCTTCGCTCTTACTATCTCAAAATACGATTGTAGCTCTCTGAAATAAAATGTAATACCTTTTTTTTCATCAAAACTCTTGTTTATGTATACAAAATTTTTAGTTATAGACTTTAAGTGGTCTTTCTTATAATCCAAATCAGAAAAAGCTTTTTGCGCACTACCTATTAAGCTGATAATAGATGCTTCACATCTACTATTAACTATCTGTTTATCAGCAGTATAATAATTCGTAATACCTCCTGACAAGTTCCTTTTGTCATTTTCTTCTATAGCCATTTTTAGTAATCTTTAATTGATATTTTTTTGGCTTATCTATAAATATTCATATATAGGTATCAAAATTATAATCATTAACAAACTTAAAAAACAGTGTTTTTACTTGAAAATTTGATACGTTTTTAAGTATTTCCCTTAGATTATTTTCGTTAAGAATTAGTTTTATGTCATATAAACGAGTCAAAACTCCCTATTAAATTTTATCAACAATCATATCCTTAGCACATTGGTTGTTGAATATTGCCTCGGCCTAAGATGCTTTATTATAATATATATACAAGATTAACTGCTTTAAATATCCGGATTAAATACTTTTCACATGTGTAATTATTAGAGACAAAAATTCACACTAAAAATTTAACTTTGCGAGATTTAAAAATAGATATATGCAAAACATTCCTAAAGTAACAATCAAATCGGGAAAAGACGATGCGATTTTTCGTTTTCACCCTTGGGTTTTTAGTGGAGCAATAAAAAAAATTCAAGGCGCTGTTTACGACGGTCAAATAGTGCATGTCTACTCTAATAAAGACGAATACCTTGGCGCAGGTCATTATCAAGAATCTTCTATTGCTGTTAGAATACTTGCATTTTCTCCAGATCAGCCTAAAGATTTTGACGAAAAGTTTTTCTATGAAAAACTTAAAAGTGCTTATAATCTTAGACTTCAAACAAATTTAGCCGATTGCGAAACAACTAATGTTTACAGATTAATACATGGTGAGGGAGATAATTTGCCCGGACTAATAATCGACTTTTACAATTTTAATATTGTTGTTCAATGCCACAGTATTGGAATGCACAAAAATATTATCAATATTTCTGAAGCTCTAAAAAAGTTATATGGAAATTCTTTAAAGAGTATTTATGATAAAAGCCGTGAAACACTTCCCTCTGAATATTCAAACAATAACAAAACTGAAGGTTTTTTATTTGGCGATTCTGAAAGCGTTGAAGTACAGGAATATGGACATAAGTTTTTTATAGACTTCATAAACGGACAAAAAACAGGCTTCTTTATTGATCAAAGAGAAAATAGAAACCTTCTCAGCAAATATGCAAAAAACAAAAGCGTATTAAACACATACTGTTATTCAGGAGGATTTTCAATATATGCGCTAAAAGCAGGTGCATCTTTGGTTCATTCGCTTGATAGTTCGAAAAAAGCCATGGAGCTTACTGATAAAAATGTTACTCTCAATTTCAATTCCGCAGAGAATCATAAAAGCATCATTGCAGACACTATGGATTATCTAGAAAAACCTTTAACTGAATATGATGTTATAATACTCGACCCACCTGCATTTGCAAAACATGTTAATGTTAAACATAATGCTGTACAAGGGTATAAAAGATTAAATGCAAAGGCTATTTCTCAGATAAAATCAGGAGGATTCTTGTTTACATTCAGCTGTTCGCAGGTTGTTGACCTTCAGCTTTTTAGATCAACCGTGATTTCGGCAGCAATTTCAGCCAGACGAAAAGCAAAAATAATTCACCAATTAACTCAACCCGCTGATCACCCTATAAATGCATTTCACCCGGAAGGATCATATTTAAAGGGATTGGTTCTTTATATTGAATAATTGGAATTGATTGGAAATTGGGATAATAGTTTTATTTAATGATTCATACAGAATACTCGTACAAAAATATTTGGAAGGTTGCTTATCCTATAATAATAGGACTTATAGCACAAAATTTAATGGTTGTAATTGACACCGCCTTTCTTGGAAGGCTTGGTGCAGTTTCTCTTGGCGCTGCTGCTATTG
The DNA here is from genome assembly GCA_964601515.1 of uncultured Bacteroidales bacterium. GTDB lineage: Bacteria > Bacteroidota > Bacteroidia > Bacteroidales > UBA7960 > PWND01. The sequence continues at coordinate 16,529 of CAZRNU010000026.1, forward strand.
GCGGATTGTTTTATTTGTGCATCGTAATGCTTGGAACAGGATTCTCTGTTGGAGTTCAAATACTTATCGGACGACGAAATGGAGAAAGAAAATACCGGCAAATTGGAATAATTTTAATGCATACTTTCTATGTAATGATTGCAATTGCTGCCTTCGCATTCATTTTAATTTCAATGCTTGCACCAGCACTACTGCTAAACTTTTTAGACTCCGAGGCTGTATATTATGAAAGTATGGCTTTTCTAAGCTACAGAAAATTTGGACTACTTTTCGGATTTCTTGTTATGTCTTTTAATGCACTATACATTGGCACTATAAGAACAAGAGTTGTTTCTGTTAGCACAATAATAATGGCTGTAGTAAATATTGTTTTCGATTATGGATTGATTTTCGGAAAATTTGGCTTGCCTGAAATGGGAATTAAAGGCGCTGCATTAGCAACAAATATTGCCGAATTTTCTGCCTTTAGTTTCTACATTGGATACAGTTTATACAGAGGGTCTTTCAAGAAGTACAAAATATTCAGAATTTGGGCTATCAGCAAACCTATCATAAGAAATCTGCTGAGATTGTCAGTCCCGGTAATGCTTCAGTATTTTATTTCGTTCTCGGCGTGGTTCATCTTTTTCCTAATAATTGAAAAACATGGTGAAGTTTCCTTGGCTGCATCGAATATTGCTAGAAGTATTTATATGTTTTTGATGATTCCGGTTTGGGGCCTTAGTTCGGCTATTCATTCTCTTGTTAGCAATACTATTGGTGAAGGAAGAATCTCACATGTTATGCCTCTGGTTAAAAAAGTAATAAAAATATCTGTGATTTGTAGCCTGTGTATTATTATTCTGCCTGTAATTTTTCCTGAATCTTTAATTGCTTTTTATACTGACGAATATAAAGTTATACAAGCTACTATTCCTTTGATTTATGTTGTTTCAATTGCTTTACTGGCTTTTTCGGTTGGTATGATTGTTTTCAGTGCATTAAGCGGCACAGGTAAAACTTTAGTAGCATTAAAAATTGAGATCCTTTGCATTTTTCTTTATTTGGCATCTGCATATTTGTTTGCAAATGTTTTTAAGGCTTCTACCCCGGTAGTTTGGATGGTCGAAATTATTTACTTTATACTAATGGGCACAATGTCCGGTTATTACCTTTTAATTGGAAAGTGGAAGCATTTAAAAATTTAGATGTAAGACGTACAATCGATAGTTTATAAATTTTGTTTGCAAAATATCTGTTTAATTTTAAAAATGGGTATATAATTTAAAAAAAATTTCCATTTTTGCACTTTGTTTTATAAAGTTTTATGGAAGAATTATTCAGCGATTCAGTTGGCAAAAATTTTACTTCATTAGAAGAAGCTCTTGAAAATCCGGAATCAGTATTTAAGCTCGACCTTAGAGAGTGTCAACTTGAAAAACTGCCTGAAGAAATCAAGCTTTTTTCTAATCTAAACATACTTGATCTAAGAAGAAATAAACTTTCTGAACTTCCTACTTGGATTTCTGACCTTACCAAATTAAGGATTTTAAAGCTTGGTGAAAATAGATTTTTTAATTTCCCTGAAATTGTTAAATCATTAATATTTCTTGAAGAACTGGAATTTAGAGAAAATAAACTCACTAAACTTCCTGATAGTATTGGCGAATTAATGAATCTTAAAAAGCTTTCTCTCGGTTGGAACAACCTCACTCAATTGCCTCTAAGCATTGGAAAACTTAAGCAACTTAGAAAACTTGACTTGCAGTACAATAGCATTCGCTACCTCCCTCCTGCTTGCGGACAACTGCCTAGTTTAAATTCTTTAAACTTAAGCTGGAATTATTTAAATTACCTACCCGACACTATAGCTGATCTAGAAAGCCTTCGAGAATTAAATATTACTGAAAATAGATTTATTGATATTCCAACTCCTGTCTTTCATCTAAGAAAACTAACTCAGCTTAATCTCAGTTGGAATAGTATTCGTGATATTGACCACAGAATTTCAGGATTAACGAACTTAGAAGAACTTGATTTACACAATAATAAAATTGATCGAATAGACCCCGAAATCGGGTCTTTAACTAATCTGCTACACTTCTCTCTTAGAAATAACAGCATTAAAGAATTGCCTGATGAGTTTAAATTATTAACTTCTCTAATAAATTTAGATTTATCCGAGAATAATTTTAGTGAATTCCCTAATGCTATTAACGAAATAAAAACTCTTCAGACATTAAATCTGCGTTTTAATAAGATTGAAAGAATTCCTGAAGAAATATCAAATCTTCAAGATCTTAGAGAATTATATCTTGGCAGCAATTTAATACAAGAACTTCCGGAGTCGTTCAAAAATATGAATAAGCTCAGTTTTCTTGGACTTACACAAAATAAATTAGAAGTATTTCATCCTGAATGGTTTTATAATAGCAATCTTACTGGGCTGTTTCTTGGAGATAATCCATTAAAATTAAATCTAAAAGGCCTGGAAAAAATTAAATCCCTTCAGCAATTGTCGCTTGGTGAAACAATTGAAGATAAAGAATGTATTAGAAAAAAACTTCCAAATATTTCGGTCTATTTTCAATAAAAATTCTTAAAAATTCTCACACGAACAATATTCTCATTTCATTGTTAAAAAAACGATAACAAATGCAAAGCCTGGTTATATTTTTTATACCTTTGCAGGCTGAAAATTAAAACAATAGTTTTTTATGATTAAAATTACTTTGCCTGATAATTCAATCAGAGAATATCCTGATGGCTCAACCGGAATGGATATAGCAAAAAGCATTTCGGAAGGTCTGGCAAGAAATGTACTTTCAATTTCTGTTAATGGAGATGTTTGGGATTTATCAAGACCAATTCATGAAGATGCAAGAATTAAACTACATACTTGGGATGATAAGGAAGGTAAATCAACAATGTGGCATTCATCTGCACATTTAATGGCTTCTGCTATTGAAGAATTGTTTCCCGGAACAAAATTCGGCATTGGTCCTGATATTGAAAATGGGTTTTATTACGACATAGACTTGGGCGAGCAAAGTATATCAAGTAACGACTTTGATACTATTGAAAAGAAAATGCTTGAACTCGCACAAAAAAATCTAAGTTTTGAAAGGTCAGAAATATCAAAAAAAGAAGCCCTTGATTTTTATACAAAAAAAGGTGACGAATATAAAGTTGACTTGATTAACGATTTAGAAGACGGAACTATCAGTTTTTACAAATCAGGAAATTTTACAGATTTATGTCGTGGACCACATTTAACAGATACCAGCAAAATAAAGGCTGTTAAGTTGTTAAATATCGCAGGAGCATATTGGAGAGGAGACGAATCTAAAAAACAATTGACCAGAGTATATGGTATTTCTTTCCCAAAACAGAAAGAACTTACTGAATATCTGGAAATGTTGGAAGAAGCAAAAAAACGCGATCACAGAAAGATTGGTAAAGAGCTCGAATTGTTTGCTTTCTCTCAAAATGTTGGAATGGGCCTTCCTTTATGGCTGCCAAAAGGCGCAATGCTCAGAGAAAGTCTTGAAAAGTTTCTGAAAAAAGTTCAAAGACGATATGGATACGAGCCGGTTATAAGTCCACATATTGGTAACAAAAACCTTTATGTAACCAGCGGACATTATGAGAAATACGGCAAAGACTCGTTTCAGACAATAAAAACTCCTGCCGAAGGAGAAGAGTTTTTCCTAAAACCAATGAACTGCCCCCACCACTGTGAAATTTATAAAACTAAGCAGTTCTCTTATAAAGATATGCCGGTAAGGTTTGCTGAATTTGGAACTGTATATAGATACGAACAAAGTGGAGAATTGCACGGACTTACAAGAGTTAGAGGATTTACTCAAGACGATGCTCATATTTTCTGTCGTCCTGATCAGCTAAAAGAAGAGTTTATAAAAGTTATTGACATAGTTTTGCTTATTTTTAAAGCTCTTGATTTTAAAGAATATAGTGCTCAGATTTCACTAAAAGACCCGGAAAATAAAGAGAAGTATATTGGTAGCGAAGAGAATTGGAAGAAAGCCGAACAAGCTATAATGGAAGCTGTTGAAGAGAAAGGGCTGAAAGCTGATATTGAAATTGGAGAAGCTGCATTTTATGGACCAAAGCTTGATTTTATGGTAAAAGATGCATTGGGTCGTAAATGGCAACTAGGGACTATTCAGGTTGATTATAATCTTCCCGAAAGATTTGATTTGGAATATACAGGAGCCGACAACCAGAAACACAGGCCTGTTATGATACATAGAGCACCTTTCGGTTCCATGGAAAGATTTGTGGCTGTATTAATTGAACATTGTGCCGGAAACTTCCCTTTGTGGCTTGCTCCTGAACAGGCTATAATACTGCCAATCAGTGAGAAATATGAAAATTATGCAAAAAATGTTTTAAATTTGCTAAATAATTACGAAATTCGCAGCCTCATTGACGAACGTAGTGAAAAAACCGGCAAGAAGATTCGTGATGCTGAGGTAAGGAAAATCCCTTATATGATTATTGTTGGAGAAAAAGAAGAAGCATCTGAAACTGTATCGATTAGAAGACATGGTAAAGGAGATTTAGGAACGTTTAGCATTGAGGAATTTGTAAAAATATTTAATGAAGAAATAGGTGACATTTATTAACTCACCCAAACAAATAAAAACTATTATTAATTAAAATAGGAGGAACAAAGTATAGCAACACCATTTAGACCAATGCCCAACAGACGCATGGTAAAAAAAGAGAATCCCCATAAGATAAATGAGGAAATCAGAGCACAGGTAATCCGATTAGTCGGTGAAAATATAGAACCTGGAATTTATCAGATTAAAGATGCTCTCGTACTTGCTGATGAAATAGGTTTAGATCTTGTTGAAATTGCGGCCGAAGCTAATCCACCGGTTTGTAAGATAATAGATTACAAGAAGTTTCTTTATGAACTAAAAAAGAAACAAAAGGAAATTAAAGCCAACGCTACAAAAGTCGTTGTTAAGGAAATAAGGCTTGGACCAAATACTGATGATCATGATTTTAATTTTAAACTTAAGCATGCAATAAAATTCCTGCAGGAAGGTTCAAAATTAAAAGTGTATGTCTTCTTTAAAGGGAGGTCTATCCTTTACAAAAGTCAAGGTGAAGTAATTTTGCTAAGATTCGCACAGGAAATTGAGGCAATTGGAAAAATAGACCAGCTCCCAAAACTTGAAGGTAAAAGAATGATTATGCTAGTTTCTCCCAAGAAAACAAAATAAGAGAATTGTCCGTTTGTTTATATATTTTTTAACCCGTAAATTTTTAAGAGAATGCCAAAAATGAAGACTAAATCCGGAGCAAAAAAGAGGTTTTCGATTACCGCGTCCGGTAAAATTAAGCGCAAACACGCTTATAAAAGTCATATTTTGACAAAAAAATCGAAAAAAAGAAAGAGAAATTTGACTAAAACTACTCTTGTGAATAAAGCTGATGTTAACAACATCAAAGCTATGCTCTGCATGTAGTATTAATCAAATTTCAAAATAAATTAATTTATAAACCTTTTGTATAGCCATTAATAAGTCTTTCAAATAGAAAGCGCTAACAAAAAACAAAAATTAAGAATTATGCCAAGATCAGTAAATAATGTCGCTTCAAGGCGCAGAAGAAAAAAGCTTTTAAAGCTTACCAAAGGCTACTTTGGTGCAAGAAAAAACGTCTGGACAGTAGCCAAGAATACATGGGAAAAAGGTCAGCAGTACGCATATCGTGACAGACGCGCGAAAAAACGTAATTTCCGTAAACTATGGATTACACGTATTAATGCTGCAACCCGTCAATATGGAATGAGTTATTCTAAATTTATGGGAAATATTCATCAGAAAGATATTCAGATAAACCGTAAAGTATTAGCAGACCTTGCGGCAAACAATCCTGAAGCTTTCAAAGCTATTTTTGATGCAGTAAATAAATAGAATGTAAATATTCGGACAATATAAAAGAGGCACTTCTAAGTGCCTCTTTTTATTTAGCAGCATTCATAATATCCTCTAAATAAAAATTACTGATGCCAAAAAGCTTTTTAATATTTTCTAATTTTTCCAAATGCTTTTTGCTATCAATCTTTCCATCCTTCTTCACTCCTATTATCATTAGATTTTTATGTGTGTGCTCATCTGATATAAATTCAAAAATTTGAGTTTTATATCCATATGCTTCAAGAATAATGCTGCGCATTGTATCTGTTACCATTTCTGCTAACCTTTCTTTCATTATACCATGCTTTGCAATATCCTTTAATTCATTAGTCAAATTTAGTTCAGGTCTAATTTGCTGATGACAACAGGGTGATAAAATTATTATTGAACAATTTGAATTGATTCCTTTAAAGATTGCATCATCAGTAGCAGTATTACACGCATGCAATGCAATTAACAAATCAACATTTTTTATTTCAGCATCTATTATTTTATTGGTAGTGAATTTTAAGTTTTCAAAACCACATTTTTGAGCCACAGAATTACAATAATTTACCAACTCTGTTCTAAGTTCTATTCCGGTAATATTTGCGTCAATTTTAAGCTGATTTACAAAATAATCATATAAAGCAAAAGTTAAATATCCTTTCCCTGAGCCCATGTCAACAACATTCATTTTTTGCAGTTTTGCTTTATCATTTTGTAAAGTATGGCTAACTATTTCGATGAATTTGTTAATCTGAGTCCATTTAGCTTGCATGCTAGGCGCAACCTCGCTGTTATTTATAACAATGCCAAGTTCTTTTAAATATTGACTACCTTCTATTTGAAGTATCCTTTTTTTGGTTTTGTCATGATCTGTTGATGGAATGCATGTGCATGAAGGTTTTAGAATATGAACTTGGGGCTGCATTTTCTTATTGAACAATAATTGAATGTCTTTAGTTGATGTAAATAACAAAAAGTTTTTAAAACCCATTTCCGGCAATTCACTAATCTTCACTATTCCTTCGGCAATTAAATAGTTCTTAGTAATATCTTTCTTCTGATAACTATAAACAAACTGAAAATTTGGCTGCTGCTTAATCATAATCATTCTGATTACTACACCCTTTATTTCAGCATCATTATTAGCCGGCTTACTAACTTTTATTTTTATAAAACTCTGATTATCAACCGACAATCTTGTTTGTTCAATAAACTTTTGGATTTCGCTTATATTATTCACTATTGTTTGCTTTATAAATAAACTAATAAAACGTAAATATACGAGTAAACTATTTAATTTCCATAAAATACGCCCACTGTTGGGCTAAACCTTCGGTAGTTTAATTAATTAACAATTAATCAAAAATTGAAAAAAGCATACAAGTACCTTATTAACCATTAAATATTTATGATATGAGTTACAAGAAAGAAGATTTTTACACATTAGTAAATCAGGCAATTGATACAATGCCGGGATCTAAAGAGAGTTTTGCTTTATTTAAACAAAGGGTTACTCTTAATCAATGTAGTCCGAGCCTTATAAACAATTACGGGCGTAATATATCCTATATTGCTCTATGCCAACACATTGCCGATGTTATGCCAAATAAACTAAGAAGTCCACTTGATACTCTTTACGAATATAAAAGCAAAAAGTGAAACCTTCTTGTGAACGAACAATAATTGTCAGTCGGCACGGCCTTAAATACCAGGCAACGAATCGGTAAAAATGGATTCTTGAAAGAAAACAGAATCTGCTGAATTGTAATTACTTTCATGTTGTATTTACCATGCCTCAGGAACTAAACAGTTATTGTTTAAAATACCCTAAGCAATTGTATAACATGCTGTTCTTTTGCGCTAAGGAAACTATGCTTGCTTTTGGCAATGACAAGAAATCTTGGGAGCAAGCCAGGTAATAGAATATCTTGGCCATTACACTCATAAAATAGCAATTAGTAACCACCGCATAATAAAAGTGGAAGATTCAAAAGTAACTTTCAAATATACCGACTATAAACACGGCTCCGTAAAAAAGGTCATGGTACTTGATGCAACTGAGCTTTTAAGAAGGTTTTGCATGCATATCTTACCTCCGAGGTTCAGAAAAATAAGGCACTATGGATTTCTGGCTAACAGAAACAAGAAAAAACTAAGGTTTTTGCAGTTTTCTCAAGGTATAATTCCAAAAGAGCAAACGAAAATCAGTTATAAAGAAATTGCAAAAAACTATCTGGGTTTTGACGTTGATCAATGTCCTTGTTGCAAAGAAGGAAGGATGATTAGAGTGATGAGCTTCAGTGCAAACGCACCTCCTTTAAAAGCTAGCATTAGGTTCGAAAATATCACATAGCTACACTTTGTTTGTACTTGTAAAAAACTACGAGCTGATATTCTTTTGTCTTATAAGAAAAAATAGCACCTAAAAACAACAAATTGAGAAGATTATAAATAACAAAATGCAAGAAAAAGAATAAAAACTAAACATGAAAACGACAAAACAATTTCTTCGTCATTCCAAAAAACCACCCCAAATTATTAAAACCCCATAATAATAATTTCAACACATACCGAAGCTTCACTTCAACAAAGGCTCAAAACGCAATTCCGCTTCGCTCAACTGCGTTCGAGCCTTAGATGTTAGCGGTTCGTATTGAATTAATATTATCTTCTCCCATTGTGTGCATTACTTAGTTGAAAAGTTGGTGATCCACAATTTGGAAGAAGTCCGAAAGCATCTGTCTGAAATCCATATATGCCTGACGGTGCAGTCCCATCAATATAGGCTGTAGTCACATAAAGGATACCGTTATTGCCAAGGATGGGGGAACCCCATGAAACATCATTATCAAGCTGTGCTGACCACAACCTTTTCCCAGTTGACATATTAAAAGCATGTACCCTGTTGTGTTTATCCTCTGTATTACCATATCCTTCAGACCCTATGTAAATTACTCTATCATCACCTAATGTGGGTGAAGAATAAAAATCCGAACCGAGATTATTTTCCCAAAGTATTGCTGAACCATCTGCTTTTAATGCATAAAGTGTTGATTCATCTTTTTCACCACCGTTACCATGACTACCAATGTATATAATGTTATTATCATCTACGGCAGGAGTTGATCGGAAATCAGCATTCATATCGAATGTGTACTTCCATTCTAAGGATCCATTTACAGTTGAAAAAGAATGAATAGTTTTCCAGGATGCAACTATTAGAGAAGAATAATCTTTGTTAAATGCTGGACTAGACGGGCAACTATTTCCATCTACAGTGTTTGCCCATCTTTCCATTCCATTCTTGTCAATTGAATACACTTGATTATAAGTCGAAAAATAAATATTTCCGTCAGGGTCTAATACCGGAGCTTGTATTACGCCTCCCGGTATGTAAGTGTTGTAATAACTCCATTTTTTATTACCATTAATATCAAATGCAAATAAAGAGTCCCCTGCAGCATAAATGGTATTGTCCTCTGCTATAGCCAGACATTTCATGCCAGCAAGATTTGTTACACCACTAATATCTTTTGACCATCGGAAGCCGCCATTATTGTCTAAAGAATAAAGTTTAAGTTTTTCGCTTGGACCAAATTGATATGTCTTGCCTGAATCAGCAATGAAGTAAATATTGCCATAACTATCTAAAGAGGGAGGACCTGTAATATTTTCACTTCCAATTGGAAACTCCCATATTTTATTTAGTTTAAGATCAAGTTTATATACAAAATTATTATTGGTTGGGATATTAGAAGATGTGCCTATATAAATATAATTGTTTACCAAGGTTGGACAACCATTACTAAAGCCAGTTCCGGTAGTAATAAACTTGTATTTTTGTCTATCAGAAATATCTACTTCATCTTTTTTGCAACCATAACTCAAAAATAATAATATCAATGCTAATGCATGGATTAGAAAGATTGATTTTTTTGAAATGTTCACGACTTTAATTTTTATATAATATGACCGCTAACATCTAAGGCTCGAACGCAGTTGAGCGAAGCGGAATTGCGTTTTAAGCCTTAGATGTTGGCAGTAGTGGTTTATTTTACATCAGATTCATTTTCAAATAGTTCATGTAGTTTTTGCTGTAATAGTTTCTTGTCTGGCAGCTGAGTTTTGTATTCTGAAACCATTGTCGGAGAAAGACTTCTGCTTAATGCATATTCAACAACTTCACTGTCTTTATCTTTGCATAGCAAGATTCCAATACTTGGATTTTCATTTGTTTTCCTTACATCACGGTCTAATGCTTCTAAATAAAAGTTAAGTTGCCCCAGATGGTCAGGCTTAAACTTGTCTGCTTTAAGTTCAAAGGCTATCAAACATTGAAGCCCTCTGTGGTAAAAAAGTAGGTCAATAAGAAAATCGCTGTTTCCTACTTGCAGTTTATATTCCTCTCCTATAAACAAAAAGTCTTTGCCAAGTTCAAGTATGAAGTTTTTCAATTGCTTTATAAGTCCACGTTGCAATTCTTTTTCGCTATGGGACTCAGGTAGACTCAAAAACTCAAAAACATAACTGTCTTTAAATGTATTAGTCAGGTTTTGATTAGTTTCTCTCAACGCTGTCGGGAGTTTTGTGTTGCCAATCATTGTTCGCTCGTAAAGACTTGCAGATATTTGCCTGTCAAGCTCCCTGAAACTAAAACATTCTTGCTTAGCAAGATTTATATAAAACTCTCTCTCTTCAATAGATTTGCATCTCGAAAATATAGCCAAATTATGAGACCAGCTTATTTCTCTCAACAGTGTTGAGAGTTTTGGGTAATCCTTGTAAGTTTCGTAAAACTGTTTCATTCTCCAGATATTCTTGTCGGAGAATCCTTTTAAATCGGGTTCGTTTTGCTGAATATGTTTAGCCAATTCCAATACAACAGAATCACCCCATTCAGCCATGTCAATCTTTTTACTAATATATTTGCCAATATTCCAATAGAGGTCAATAAGTTCAGCATTAATAGCTCTAATTGCTTTTAACCGTGATTGCTTGATAAGATTTATTATTTCCGAAAATCCTTTGTCCATATTCTTATAATAAATCACAAATTTAGTCTAATATTGGTCAATATACTACACTTGTTATGCTGCTGTTTGTATGTGAGTTTGGATTTTCTCACCATTACTGCCAACTCTTCGTGGGATAGTATAGTGGCGATTTGACGGCTTTCCCGCTGCTGCGGGATCAAACCGCACCCAAATTTAATTAATTATTCTTAACTTCAAACCTGCACGTCTGTGAGCCATTATATTAGCCCGCTGTTATCGGCTGTTATTCTTTGTCTTCCAATATTTTTAATAGTTTTTGGTTCAAGTATAGTTTTTCTTTTCCTACCTTTTCTGATTTCAAAAAGCCGTTTTCTTCCAACGCTATTAAATAGTTTCCAACGGTCTTTAGGTTTCCGATTTTTTTGTCAATCAAGTGTTGGCGTTTGGTATATGGTAAACGAAATAAAATTTCAATTAAGTCTTTTGAATAAACTTTTGGTAACTTCTTTTTGATTTCGGTTGCAGTTTCTTCCATAGCCACTGTGATTTTATTTAGTCTTTTTAATCCTTTATTTGCAGTTTCTTCAACCATATCTAACATATACAAGATGTAGTCTTCCCATTCCTTTTTTTCAGTTACATCTCTTAAGCACCTATAATATTCAATTTTATTTTTAATGATATATTCACTCAAATAGATGGCTGGTGTGTCCAATAAGCCTGATAGTTTTAGATACAATAACAATAAAATTCTTCCTGTTCTACCGTTACCGTCCGA
>CAZRNU010000027.1:0-485 GCA_964601515.1 uncultured Bacteroidales bacterium
ATTCATTTTAATTTTCTGTCTTGTTGTAGTTCCGTCATTGGCCCAGACTGAGAATGATACTATTCCACCGCCTGTTATTCCCTTTCAGCAAGAAACCGAAGAAGGGAGGAGTAATGAACAAATAATTGAAAGAATTGAAAGTGTTTTTGAAGACCTTGAGGCCGGAGATGATATTGATATTTCAGATTTTGTTGAACAACTGGAAGTTTTTATTCAAAATCCCATTAATCTAAACACAGCTAAAGAAGATGACCTAAGAAGATTGATATTTTTAAATGAAATCCAGATTAATAATTTGTTAAAACACAGAGCTGAATTTGGTGGACTTTTGAGTATATACGAACTTCAAACAGTTGACGGATTTGATTTTGAAACTATTCAACTTATTTTACCCTATATTACAGTTGCTGAAAGTATTGCAAAAAGGCAAATAACCTTAAATGATATTATTAAGAACGGCAAAAGTCAATTCTTTTTAAGATACC
>CAZRNU010000027.1:495-27881 GCA_964601515.1 uncultured Bacteroidales bacterium
GAGCAAAAGGGATTTTCTCCAATAGAGCCCGAAGATCTTGAAGCCAATCCTAATGCCAGATATTTGGGTAGCCCATATAGGTTATACCAAAGGTATAGGTTTACCTATTATAATAATATCAGCATTGGAATGACTGCACAAAAAAATCCTGGAGAGGAATTTTTCAGGGGTTCTCAGCCTTATGGATACGACTTTTATTCCGCACATTTGTATTTGAGGGAATTCGGTAGATTAAAAACTCTTGCTCTTGGCGATTTTCAGGCTCAATTCGGGCAAGGTTTGGCGCTTTGGACAGGCTTAGCATTCGGCAAAAGTGCAGACGCAATTAATGTTAAGAAAAATGCACTTGGATTCAGGCAGTACACTTCTGTTGATCAGCAGAATTTCATGAGAGGCGTGGGCGCTACATTAAGGTTTAGCGACCTTGAAGTATCTACCTTTTTCTCTTACAAAAGAATAGATGCAAATATGCTTCCAACGGATACTCTTGAGCAGGAAGATCTTGAATTTTCAAGCCTTTATACTTCAGGGAATCATCGTACACCTAGAGAACTGGAATATAAAAATGCCCTTGGCGAAATGATGGCAGGAGGGAACTTGAAATATAATTTTGGTAATCTTTCTATTGGAGCAACCGGCTATTATCAGCAGTATGATGCAAATTATAAAAGAAACCTTTCATACTATAATCAGTTTGATTTTAATTCTAAAAGCAACTATGTTGTTGGATTGGATTATAATTACCTTTTCAGAAACTTCAATTTTTTTGGTGAATATGCTCAAAGCGAAAATGGTGGTCATGCGTTGCTTAATGGAGTAATGATGAGTCTTGGACAAGTTCTTTCACTGTCGGCTATTCACAGAGATATTTCAGCTGATTACCAATCATTGTATAGCGCTGCTTTTGGGGAAAATTCCAGAACATATAATGAAAAAGGTCTCTATCTTGGCCTTCAGGCAAGATTTTCAAGAGCATGGAGTGTTTCTGCTTATGCCGACCATTTTTCATTCCCTTGGATGAAATATAGAACTTATTCTCCTTCTCAAGGTTATGATTATTTAATTCAAATAAACCACAGACCCAGAAGGGGAGTGGAAATGTACGTTAGATACAAGATAAAAAACAAACCACTTAATACTCGAGATGAAACTACTATCAGATATCTTGATGATGCTGTTAGACAAAATTTAAGATTTAATACCAGTATTGCAGTTACGCCTACAATAACTTTAAAAAACAGAATAGAACTAAACTATTACAATTTTGGTGAAACTCAGGAAACAGGATATTTGATTTATCAAGATGTTGTTTATAGGTCAAAATCAACTCCATGGGCTGTAACGGTTAGATACGCGCTGTTTGATACAGATGGCTACGATTCAAGAATTTATGCTTATGAAAATGATGTATTATATGCTTTTTCATTCCCATTTTATAGTGATAAAGGTAGTAGGGCTTATTTGCTCCTTAGATATCGTCTTACCAGAAACATTGATTTGTATTTAAGGTACGCTCAAACATTTTACACTAATCGTACAACAATCGGATCAGGTTTAGATGAAATACAAGGTAATACAAGAAGCGAAATAAAAGCTCAAATAAGATGGAGGTTTTAGGCGTAGGGTTTGGAGCTTAGAGCAAAGAGTGTGGAACAGAGATTGTTTTAGAGGTGTTGAAGATTTTTGGAGTGAAACGGAATCAATATAAATTAAAAAAGCCTGTAGTAATTTTACTACAGGCTTTTTTAAGAGTTTTGGAGATGTTATTTCTTAACGTTTGGTAACTCAAGACCAAATCCTTGTTTCTTGTCAGCTCTCTTAAGTTTGAATGCAAGGAATATTGAAATCAAACCACAGAATACCAACACTAAGATTGGAATTTTGTAATCATAATATTTCAACAATCCATTAGCTTGCATAAGCTTAATTAATTCGCTAATCTCGCCGCCGGATAAACTTCCATGTTCTTGAAGTTTTGACTTAAGTCTTTCTAATACTTTTTTAGCAATTACAAACTCGTCAGAGATGAAAACTTCCGTTTCTTCAACAACTTCTTCAGTAGTTTCTTCAACTGCAACTTCTTCTGCAGTTTCAACAACTTCTTCAGCTACAGCTTCTTCTTTTTTGCAATCTTTTTCTTTTTCAGCATGCATTTCTTTGCAATCTGTATCTGCTTTCTTTTCTCCGCACTCTTTTTTAGCATGAGCTTCTTTGCAGCCGGCGTGAGGTTTTTCTTCGCAGCACTTATCTGTTTTTACTTCTCCACAAGCTATTCTATGAAGAATTTCTTTGCTGATTTTTTCAAACTCAACAACAACAGATTCTGTAGTTACATTTTCAGTAACCTCAAGCGTTGTTCTTACATTATCAATTTCGTTTTTAGTTTCTTTATTTACAGGAATAGCAATCAATAATGCACCAATTCCCCAAAAGAACAAACCTAATCCCCAGTTTTGAACTGTAAACATAGATGCATAAGCAGTTCCCAGTCTGTTTTCAGGAACAATTTTAGCAACAGATGGCCACATAGCTGCAGGAACTAAAGAGAATGCAACACCAAGACTTAACAATCCAAAGTACGCAAAAATAGGGCTTGAAGATAGTGAAAGTGCAACGTGAGCAAAAATAAGAAGTAATGCTCCAAGCATCATTAGAGATGCTGCTTTACCTTTTTTATCTACTATACTACCAAAGATAGGAGTAAAGATAATAGTGCCAAGTGGTATTAGAGCGGCTGTTTTAGGACCGTTTTGTAACCAAATACCAATAAGGTCTTTGTTAATGTACACAACAACAGCGAATAAAGCTAGAATAACTAATCTTGCTAATCCTTTTCCTTTGCTTATGTTGTTTGGTATAAGAGTGAAACTTAATGCAAAAACAAAAACTACTACATATACAAATGCGTTACCCATAGATTTGCTTCCAAAAAGAATTACGTCTCCACCTAAAGGTAATACGTAAGTAAACCCAAATTTATTTACTAGTAGGTCGGGTGCATATTGGATAAATGGGAAAACAGCTGAATAGAATGCTACGCACAATAAAGTTATGTATAGGAATGAACTGTTTTTAACCAGCTTGATAAGGTCTGAGAATTTGAAATCTTCTGATGCATCAGCTTTGGATTCAGATGCGCCGGCAATTTTCTTATCTTGCTTGTCGATTTTATAATCAAGGAAAGTATAGATAGTGAACATTATCATAGCTATACCGATAAGAGTAGCAGCAAATGTTACTGCAGGAGAAACAACGCCACCGGCAATATCAAGAGAAATTGCTATAGCAAGTGCAGACCCAAGACGTCCGAAGCCCATGTTTATACCCATAGCGAGAGCAACTTCGTATCCTTTAAACCATTTCACAATGGCACGCATAACAATAACGCAAACTACTTCAAGCCCGATACCGAATAAAATTCTACCGATAATTAAACCAAGAAGCGGATTGCCGCTAAAAATTACGCCGGAAGCAGTTAATGCAGAAACAAGACCACCCATAGCAGCCAAGCCCCCAAACATAAAACCTGCAACACGAATACCAAATTTATCAAGAATAATACCCCCAACGATAATCATACCCACTACGTTGGCTATAGTCGTTAACCCAATAATTCTACCGAACTGCTCACTTGTAAAGCCAAATTCTGACTCCATCAAGTCTTTCAACCCAGCATAGAAATCCTGGAAGTAATAGGTTGCAAACATTAAACCGCTAATGAGCAACATCACCAGCCAACGCATTGCGGCTGAATCCCTTAAAGTCTTGTTCATTTTGTCTGTCATAGTTTTAAGATTTAGATTTTAAATTGCAGAGGCAAAACTAAAAAATTAATTTAAATAATTGATAAAAAATCGGAGTAATACTAATAAAAAAATGGACTCAAAAATTTGATGCCCATTTTTTTATCAAAAATTCAAAAATCTTGCTTCATTTTACCATCCGGGAATAAAGTTTAAGCCCCAAGTTCCATTTTTGGTGTTAAATTCGGTTGTTGTAAAAGGGAATGCATAAAATGGTTCAATAATTAATGCGCCTAGAAGATTTATTCTAATAGAAAGTCCAGTGCTGAAGACAGGTACTTTCTTATCGGGTGTAAGTTTTTTTGTGTCGAATGTTATCGTCTGGCCTTCACTCCATGCAACGCCGCCATCAACAAACCAGGCAAGTTCGGTGAATAGAAATCCACTTTTTATTAATGCCAATCTTTCGGGTCCGGTAAAAGGAAGCCTTAATTCAAATCCTGCCAATATTACTCGGTCGCCTATATATTTCAAAAAGAAATTGTCACCTTCAGTGCTTCTTTCTCTATTATATATTGCTGAATATTCATAGCCTCTCACAAATCCGGGGTATCCTAAAAATAATGGATAAAACAAATCATCTTTTTTCTCATCAATCAACCAACGGCCATAATGTGTAGTTCTTAAAGCAATGCTTAGAGGATTAAAGAAATAATACCACCTATAGTCTGCAGTTAAGCTCACCATGTCTACGCGGCCAAAATACTTCTCTGCATTAAGCCTATACCTTTGGCCTTTCATTGGAGAAGCAAGCCCGAAATATGAATTGTCGCCTACATATCCAATTCCTAGCCTTTGCAATGAGAAGCCATCAGGAGCCGGGAGTCTTTCTCTCTCTTCACCCAAAAAAATGTAATACCCACCATCATTGTAATAATATCTGTTAAAAGCATCCAGTCGATAATAATACCAAGCCCAACTACCGCTTAATTCTATTCTTCTGGTTGTACTAATTGGATATAAACCAAAAGCTGTCAATTGGTCCTCAAATGTTCTTTGTATAACATATTGTAAATTCTCAACAGGAACTCTTTGTCCATCAATAACAACCTCATCATAAAGCCATCTTATACCGCCAAAAACATATGGAATATGAGATGCATATCCTCCCCAGATAATTTTCCTTTTTTGATTTGAATATCCTAATATTCCTCCGAAATCATATATTTCTCCATTAATGGCAAGCATTGTGTATAATTGGTTTTCACCAACAATGTCACTAAAGAGCATAGAAACACCCCCTGACATTCCCGTTCCATATCTGTTGGTCGACATTCCAACTCCTGTGTTGCCAATATAGGTTAGTGCAAATTTTGGTTTGTATTTTATCATGGCCACAGAATCTTCCGACAATTGAAAACTATCGGGTTCTTGAGCTAGTTGCTTGTCTATAATTTTTGTGCCTTGCCTGTCAATTGGAGGCAAAGTAGCTGCAGTAAAGTCTGTGTGAAGAGGGTCGACTTTAACCCTTCTAAATTCTTCAGGCTTAGCATTAATTATAACATAATCACCTTTTGAATAATAGCTGTATGCAATCTCACCTGTTGATTGTGCTACTGTAATTGCGGGTGATAAATGCGTAATTCCGCTAATGCCTGTGAAATAATCGGTAAGTCTATAAAGCTCATCTGATTCTAACTCATAGTAATATAGGTTTCTAAAACCATCACTATTAGACAGAAAATATATTCCTTTCTGGTCGGGTGAAAAAACAGGATTAACATTTTCTGCATTTGGGAAAATATCAAAAACTTTTATCTCTCCTGTTGCAATATTCATCATTGCAAGGTTGAAATTAAAGTTGTTGTTTTTTTCTAATTGAGTAGTTTGCGGTCTGTCGGTTGAAAAAACGAGATAGTTTCCGTCAGGCGACCATTTTGCATGAATATATGAAAATCTGTCGTTTGTAAGATTTGTAACTTCTCCGGATTTTATTTTTAGTTTGTACAAATCCGAAACTCCATTTGCAAGCCCGTTGAAAACCAAGTATTCTCCATCAGGCGACCAGGATGGATTATTTAAAGCTCCAACTCCGTCTACTTTAATATGTTTATCTCTTCGAAAACGGTTATTAAGACTGGTAATTACAATTTGATTTACACCTTTTTTTACAATAACGTATGCAAATCTTTTCCCATCCGGCGACCATGTTCCAACCGATTCGAAAAAATTAAATCCGTCTATATCGTTGTTTCGCAATGAGCTGGATAGTTTCCTTCTAATTATTCCTGTGTGAGCATCTGCAATGAAAAGATCTATCGTAAACAGGTCTTTTTCTGAGAAAAATGCAACATTTTTTCCATCAGGACTATAAGAAGGTGAAATGTTTATTCTTCCGGCATTCTTCTGAGTAAGAATTTTATCCCCAACAGGCATGTGTCTTAAAGAATCTTCAGCCAAAGGTGAAAAGTGGCTTTCAATTGCATGTTTCCATATATTTGATACAGTTTTTCCCGGTAAGCCCACTACTCTTTCAATACCTCTTTCATATCCTAATCGTGCTGTGTTTCTAAACAATGGAGCAATTAAGGAGTCGCCCCAAGTTCGGCCAACAAATGCAATAAAACTATGTCCGAATCGATAGGGGTTATATTTATAATTTCTAGTCATGTCTTCTAATGAAGGGAAGTCATCATTATACCATGCATCTCTCATAATCATGGCGGTATGTGCATCAACACTTCCAATTGAAAAATACTCAGCCATTCCTTCAACTAGCCATAACGGCAAATTCCTAATGGAATTTAATCCAAGAGTGTCGTGCACAAACATTGCCCTGAATTGAAATACGTGAACAAGCTCATGCCCAATTACGTGATCGGTCTGATAGTTTGTTTCCAAAACAGGCATTACAACTCTATTTCTCAGTGCTTCCGTAACTCCCTGAGTGCCAATGCTTATACTTCCGCCAACGGCAGCTGTTTGCTGAAAATCAGGATGATTTGCGTAAATTATTATAGGGTTGCGTTCTTCGAATGTGTCTTTGAATATTTGCTGATGACGAACGAACCATTTCTCATAAGTGTGGGCAATTGCATTTATTACAGAGTCATTCTCGAAGTAGTGATAAAATTCGAAGTTTGGCGATTGAAATAATTTATAATTGAAGGTTGTGTAATTTGGTTTGTTTCTCCCAAAACCTTGTGCGTTAGCATTGGTTGTATAACAAATTGCTAATACAATAGTAAAGATGTATTTGAATATAAGGTTGGCTTTCATGATAATAACATTATTGTAATGTGCTGAAAAACAGGTAATAAGTATCAAAAATTATTCCAAGAGTGATTTTGAATTGTTAATATTTATAACGAAAATAGCAAGAATTTGTTCTCATTGAATATTGATTTTACAGAAGGCTAATTTAATTCAATTTTTTTTACAAAATTTGCATAAAAAAATAATGATGCAAAATCTTGAACAATACTTCTCTAAATTTCGGAATAATATTATAGGTATAGATGCGGAATATCAAACTGCTTACGGAAAGCAGAAGCTTATATATGCCGATTGGATTGCAAGCGGACGACTATATAGACCAATAGAAGAAGCTATCAGTTATAATTTTGGGCCATATGTTGCAAATACTCATACAGAAGCAAGTGAAACAGGCAATTTAATGACAAATGCATACCATCTTGCTCAAAGTAAAATCAAGCAGCATGTAAATGCCGGTAAAAATGATGTTTTAATTACTGCCGGTAGTGGAATGACAACCGTTATTAATAAGTTTCAAAGAATTTTAGGATTAAGAATATGCGGTTCTTTGAGTAATAATAAGTGCCTAAAAGATAGGCAAAAACCCGTTGTGTTTGTTTCGCATATGGAGCATCATTCAAACCACACATCATGGTTTGAAACTATTGCAGATGTTGTAGTTTTAAGTCCGAGTAAAGATTTGCTTGTTGATCCTGATGAGTTGAGGCGTCAATTAGAAAAGTATAAAGACAGAGAATTGAAAATTGGGTCTTTTACTGCTTGCAGCAATGTAACAGGTTTGCATACACCAATTCATCAACTTGCAAAAGTAATGCATGAATATGATGGAGTTTGTTTGGCAGATTACGCTGCTTCAGCTCCTTATGAGAATATTAACATGCACCCGGCTGATCCAATGGAGAAATTAGATGCAGTATTGTTTTCTCCTCATAAGTTTTTAGGAGGTCCGGGGTCTTCCGGTGTGCTAGTTTTTGATTCACAGTTTTATCATGCTACTATACCAGATAATCCGGGAGGTGGCACAGTTGATTGGACAAATCCCTGGGGTGAATACAAGTATTTGGATGATATTGAAGCAAGAGAAGATGGCGGTACTCCGGGTTTTTTGCAAGCTATTAGAACTGCTCTCTGTATTGAATTGAAAAACCAAATGGGCGTTGAGAACATAATTAAAAGAGAGAAACAGCTACTTGAAAAAACTTTTTCAGAATTGGATAATATTCCTGATTTAAGGATTCTTGCGGATAAGCAAAGGGAGAGGCTAGGAGTTATTTCGTTTTACTTTGAAAAAATTCATTATAATCTTGTAGTGAAGCTGCTTAGCGATATGTACGGTGTTCAAGTGAGGGGAGGATGTGCTTGTGCAGGAACATACGGGCATTTCTTGTTAAATGTTGATTATGAGCATTCAAGACAAATTACTTCTAAAATCAATACAGGAGATCTATCAGATAAACCTGGTTGGGTTAGGCTTTCTCTTCATCCAACTATGACAGACGCTGAGTTAGATACAGTTATTTTTGCTTTGAAAGATATACAGAAAAACATCTCTAAATACGAAAAGGACTATAACTATTCTCCAAAGCAGAATGAGTTTAAACACAAAAACTCAGGAGATCATAAGGAGATTGTAAAAGGATGGTTTAGTCTTTAAACGAATTGTTTTGCAAGATAAATTCTATGAGCTTTGAAAGTGTCTTTGCAGCAATGCGACTTGCGAAGATATGAGTCTTTGATTAAAATCAATATCAGCCGGATCGGAGAAGTCACTTATTATTAATGCAACTTCGGTAGATATTGAGCCTTGCTGAATTTTCATTTCCAAAACATGATCCTTATTGTCATCAAGCCATTGAAACTTAATATAGTCATTTTCTTTCTGACTAATTACTCTGGCTCTTTGTTCAGATCCTTCCCATTTGAATATAAAGATATCATCCTGAATGTCAATAGAATCCGCAAACCATCTTGACAATCCTTCAGGTGTGCTAATCATCACATATAGAAGTTTTGACGATGTGCGAATTGGAAACTCAAGTGTATACTGCTCAAACTTTGCCATATCATTGAATTTTTTCTATAAACATATGCTGCAATATACAAAATATTTTAATTAATGAGAAAGTTTTTACAGTCAAAAATGGATTTAAGATTTGTAATCCATTCTTTTGCTTTACTGTCAAACTTTCTATGACCTCTTGTCAAATTCCAAATCTCTGTTAAATATGTTTATTGTGGGTAATAGAATCCAATTCTTCTTGTTACTTTTGCGGGCTTAAATTTTTATATGGAAAAAATCAAGAAACATTATATCTATATACTGTTATTGCTTGCAATAACATTTTGGGGTATTTCTTATGTGTGGACAAAAATTGTATTTGAGGTTTACGGGCCACTTACAATTATGTTTATTCGGCTTACCATAGCCTCTGTTTTGATGGTGTCAATTGTCAAGATAAAAGGTTGGGGGCAAAAAGTTGAAAAGAAAGACTATATGTCATTTTTTTGGTTGTCGTTTTTTACTCCATTTTGCTATTTTATTGGCGAAAACTATGGGTTGTTATATGTTTCTCCAACTGTAGCATCAGTTATTATAGCTACCATTCCTCTTTTTGCCCCTGTACTTGGTTTAATAGCTTTCAGGGAGAAAATTACCATTGTTAATGTTATTGGTTTTATAATTTCATTTTTTGGTGTAATGGTAATGATACTTGATGCAGACTTCAAGTTTGTAGCATCGCCTCTGGGTGTTGGGCTATTGTTTTTTGCTGTATTATCTGCATTAATCAATGTTGTTTTTCTAAAGAAGCTTACAGCAAAATATTCATCAATTACTATTATTACTGTTCAAAACTTTCTTGGTGCAAAGATGTTTATGATTGCATTTTTAATATTTGATGTTCAGGAATTCTTTACTATAGTTCCTACATGGAATGTAATAGGAGCGTTAATAGCATTGGCTGTTTTTGGGTCAACACTTGCATTTATGTTTTATACTTCTGCAGTTAGAACTCTTGGAATTGCAAAAACATCAATATTTACAAATCTAATTCCGGTTGTTACTACATTATCGGCTTTAATAATTCTTAAAGAAAGCATTGAAATTTCGAAAATATTCGGGATGATAATTGTTATGTTTGGTTTGTTTCTCACTCAGTTGTCTAAGTTTAAGCTTTTTAGCAAGAGGTAATTGAGTAATTTGATTTGAGAAATAAAAATTTCAAAATAAAAGTTTCAAGTTTTAATAAGTTTATTATTTTTGCAACCTCAAATGGCGGGGTAGCTCAGGTGGTTAGAGCGTCGGATTCATAACCCGGAGGCCACGAGTTCAAGTCTCGTCCCCGCTACTAAAAATGCCTGTTAATCCTCAGATTAACAGGCGTTTTAATTTCCAGTGGTAACAAATTGGCAACAAATTATTCTTTGCCTGCCCTTATTCTATCTGCTTTTTGATTTGCTTCAAGTATTACTTTTTTTGCTTTAACATCAGCTTCATCTTCCAGTTTTTTCGCATTCCTGTCAGCAGTCTCAATCATTTCTTGACCGGTTTTTCTGGCAGCGGCTTTAGCAAGTGGTCCGCTTGCTTCATCTTCCAGTTTTTTCGCATTTGCTCTGGCTTCATCACGTAATTTTTTTGCTGCAACTGCTGCTTCTTTCCTTATGTTCTCAGCTTGTTTTTCTGCTTCTCTAATAACTTGCTGTGCTCTTTTTTCGAGCTCTTCGTTAACTTTATCTTTTACTTCTTCAACTTTTTCTTTTACCTGTTCTTTAATTTCTTCAACAATCTCTTCAACCTTTTCAGTAACCTGTTCAATAATTTGCTCTTTTAAATCTTCAGTGCTTTGAGCCAGGTTTAAAGATACTTTAGGGTTTGTAACTGTTCCGGTTATAGCTGCACCAACAAATACTGTATTACCGGGGGTGATTTTAATTCCGCTTGTTGCAGCCTGACTTACAAGGCCGGTTAATGCATCATTTGCCGCTCCACCAAATTCACTTCTAGGAATCTCAAATTTTGCAAGATAGTTTATTGTCTGGTCGAATGAATGATATCCATTTATATTTGCCTTTGAGTTTCCAAATTTTACATCAAAAGGTTCCACATCTATTCTACCATCTTTAAATTTAAACTTAACATTAACATCATTAAAAGTTATGTCTTTAAATCTGTCCATTTTTAACTGCTCGGCTATATTTGAGAATGTCGGGCTGTTTGTTACTTTTACACTGTTTGATATGAAGTTGCCCGCGCCAGCCATGGTATTTAAAACAGGATTCATTTGTTCATCGAGCAAAGATTTAATTGTTAATCCGGCAGAGAATTTGCCTGCAGCTCTTTCTCCAATTGGTGCAAGCTTTGCAAATGTGTTGAAGGTGTTAAATGTTTTTTGAATGTCAAACTGCTTGATGTCAAGTTTGAAATCAATTTCCGGTTGCATTGCATTTTTGGATGAATATAAGCCGTTCATAGTCATACTGCCTTCAAGCATATTCATCTGTATGTTTTGAAGAGTAACTGTCTGGTCAGCGACTTTAATTGTTCCACTTACATTTGTCATTTCCATATTGTCGAATATCAATTTATTGAAAGAGCTTCTTAATGTAAAATTGATATTTGATGGTATTTCTATTACAGTCATTACAATTGTTTCCTCCTCTTGAACATTCTCTTTTGGTTTTTCCTCAGATGTTTCTTCAGTAAAAAACTGATTTAGATCTAAATATCTTGAGCTTGTTGAGAAGTTTCCTGTAAGCATGTCGTCATTCAATATATATCCAAGAAGATTATCTATTTTACCGGATGCAGAAAAATCGCTTTCACCAATTTTTGCTGCAAATGTTTTAAGTTCAACAAATCTTGGGTTAAATCCAAAGTCCATTTTTGAAATAATTAGGCCCTGCGGGAAATCTTCGCTTTTATAGTTCATTTCAGTAATAACAAGCTTGCCGTCAAATAAAAACTCGCCATATCTTTCTTTTTCAATGCTCGACATTTTGCCATTTACAGAAATATCGCTGTCAATAATTCCCGATAAACTTTCATTCTCTCCAAGCGGGTAAAAATCCTTAACTTTTGAGAGGTCAATTTTTCCTTTTAAGTAAGCATCTATTTGAGGGTCAGATATCGGGGTTTTAAGGTTTAGTTTAAAATCAACCGGATTTCCTGCCATTGTGAAAGTAAGTTTGCTTATATCAACAACAGAAAGGTCTGCAGACCCGCCAGGATTATATATTTTGGTATTTATGTTTACGTTTTTAACGGCTGCAGGCAGGTCAGGATACTGAAACATTCCTTCATTTACATTTAGAATAAACTCAAAGGCGGGAACAGTTTCATCGCCCCAAACTCCTTTTGCAAATCCATTAAATGCTAATGTTCCTTCCGTTTTTAAATCAGCAAAATCTTTTGCATATATTGCCGGTACTAGCGATAAGAACGACTTAAATGCAGTTTGAGGAGACCCAAATGTTATGTCCATAATTATATCGCTCTCAGGCATTGCAATATTACCGTCAAGCAGCAAGGTAAGATCATTGAATTTAATGCTGTTTTCAAGGAATGTAAAACTGAATGCTTCCAGATCAGCAGCCAGTTCAGCTTTTAAGTCAAAGTTTACCCCGTTTAGCAGTGGGATGCCTTCAAATACAAGGTAAAATTTCTCGGCTGTAGTTTCTCTAACTGAAACATTAGTTGTAGATGCTGTAAAATCTCCTCTTATTGTATAGTTTGAGTTTTCAAGTCTGGCATACAAATCCATATCTTTATCATCATAAATAATTGTCGCATTTCTTATAGAAATACGTTTCAATGCCAGTTTAAAATTTGAGTCAGAATCATCTTCTTCGGATATAACTTCCTCTGTATCTTCGCTTTCTAGCATTATATCCCAGTTTGCCCTACCATCTTTAAGTATTATAGCTTTAATATATGGATTATCCATGTGAATGGTTTTTATCTCATAACCATCACCTCCAAAAAAACTCATCAAATTTACAGTAATTGATAATCGTTTAATATCAGCAATTGTTTCGCCTTCAAAAGGTGCATTATTGATAACTTTAAGTCCGTGCAAGCTAAAGTTTACATCAGGAAAACTTCTGATAAAAGATAAGCTAAAACTGTCGAAATCCACCTTGGCATTAACATTTTCATTGATGGCAATTTTAATTTGTTCAACAATTTTTCCTTTAAATGCAAAAGGAAGGATTAATAATAGTGCAATAAATATTGCGATTACAATGGCTGATATTTTGAAAAACTTTTTCATATTATAATGTTTTGATGTTTTAAATAATTCTTTGAAGAATCCCAAAGTTAGTTAAATTGACTTCAATTATCAATAGATTATGTTGATTTAATTATTCAAAAAAACTCAATTGTGTTACTTTTATAGAATTATAAAATCAATGATATGAGACGTATATTTTTTATTTTTATTGTGATAGGTTTTTATGCTTTAATCAATGATTGTGCATATTCACAAGATATAGCTATTAATGAAGTGATGTCTTCAAATGCTACAACAATTGCAGATGAGGATGGCGATTATGAAGATTGGATAGAATTATATAATTATGGAAGTACTTCTGTGAATTTGCTGGGGTTTGGTCTTTCTGATAATTCTGGGAATCCTTTTAAATGGATGTTTCCTGATATTACGATTGAGTCAGGAAATTATTTGTTAATATGGGCATCGGGAAAAGATAGATCAGATCCCAATTTCCCTTTACATACGAACTTTAGCATAGGGGCAGCTGGCGAGGAAGTTTTTATTACTGAGCCAGGAGGTGAACTTGTTGATGAGCTTTTACCTATTGAAATTCCTACAGATATGTCGTATGGAAAGTATCCAAATGGATCAGGAGATTGGAGGTTTTTCACCAATACAACTCCCGGAGCTGAGAATATTGGTCCTGGATATAGTTTTTTAATTCCGCCTCCAATTGTTTCTCATCAGGAAGGAATATATTCATCGGCATTTAATCTTACTATTGTTACTCCAATAGTTGGTGCTTCTGTTTACTATACTCTTAATGGTTCAGTGCCTGATGAAAGCTCTTCTCTCTATACAACTTCTATTAATATTTCAAGTAAAGCAGGGGTCCCAAATGATATTTCTATGATACCCACTAATAATATTGCTGCAACCGGACCTCCATATTATGAGGGTTGGCAGCCACCTCTTGGCGAAGTATTTAAAATTAATACCGTAAGAGTCAGGATTTTTCACCCTGAGGCGCCTCCTTCTAAGGTTTTTACATATTCGTATTTAGTAGATCCATTAGGCACCGATAGATACACACTTCCATTCTTTTCTATTACGACTGATAAAGAGAACTTTTTTGATAATGAAATAGGCATTTATGTGCCTGGTAATTATATGAATTATTTTCAGGATGGTGATTTGTGGGAACGACCAGTTAATATTACTCTTTTTGAAAAAGGAGGAGTTAAAGCATTTAATGAAGATGTAGGTATCAGATTGCATGGAAATACTACCAGAAGCAGACCAAGAAAGTCGCTAAGAATCTCATCAAGAAGTGAATACGGCAATAGTTGGATTAATTATCAATTGTTTCCTGACAAAGATGTAAATATGTTTAAAAGATTTATTTTAAGAAACTCCGGTAATGATTGGGATTGGGCAGTTTTTAGAGATGCTTTTTTGCAATATTTAGCTAAAGACCTGAATGTTGAAACTCAGTATTACAGGCCTGCAATAGTCTTTATTAATGGTGAATATTGGGGTATTCATAATATCAGAGACAGATATGATGATAACTATCTTTTTGCTAAATATGGCATTGAAGAGTTTGATATGACTATAATGGAAAATAACTCTCAGTTTAAAGACGGCAACCCTGAAGGTGTTTCTCACTATACAGGGATGTTGGAGTTTGTTGGAAATAATAGTATGACAAATCAATCGAATTACGAAGTTGTAAAAACAATGATAGATGTAAATAGCTTCATTGACTTTCAGCTTACTCATATTTTTGCTATGAATACCGATTGGCCCGGAAATAATACTCTTTATTGGAGGTATTTTCGTGAAGGATATGACCCCGAAGCTATTCCGGCTAAAGATGGTCGCTGGAGATGGATGATACTTGATACAGATTTTGGCTTCGGATTACCATTCTTTTATGTTCCGGGTGTTGATGAAGGTCCTGCTCACAATACTCTTGCCTTTGCATTGGCTGCCGATGGCCCGTCGTGGCCAAATCCGGCTTGGTCAACATTTCTCCTAAGAAGACTTGTCTCTAATACTGAATTTAAAAACAAATTCATAATTCGCTATTGCGATCTTTTAAATACTACCTTCAGCTCTGAGCATGTAATATCAGTTATTGATTCAATAAGTTCAATTCTTGAGCCTGAAATGCAGGAACATATAAACCGCTGGAGAAGACCACCATCTATGGAGGAGTGGATTGGCAATGTTAATGTATTAAGGTCATTTGCTCAATCAAGAATTAATTATCAATTCGATTATCTGAAACAACAGTTTGCTCTATTTGATGAAGCATGGGTAACACTCGATGTTTCTAACGAGCTTTATGGATATGTTAAGATTAATACAATCGACATCCAAAAAAACACTATGGGTGTTTCAAACCATCCTTATCCATGGACAGGGAAATACTTCAAAGGACTTACTATGAATGTTGAGGCAATTCCATTCCCCGGTTATCAATTTAGTCATTGGGAAGGCGCTTCCACATCCGGCCAGTCGCAGATTTCTGTTAATCTTTCCTCAGATATTGAATTAAAAGCAGTTTTTACCCGCAGTGATGATCATCAACTGATTTATTTTTGGTTTTTTGGAAATAATATTGTTAATGATACTCCACTTGAGAAAATTAATTCATATTATGCAATACATGATGGAGCAAAAGTTGAATTCCATTCTGCATTAGATGGTTATCCTTTTTATTCCGGACATCCTAATTGGAGAAAGGCATCCATGGAAAGACGAAATAGCCCGACAAGTATTAATTATCGCCCTGAAGGCAATGATGGAGTCCCTTATGAAAGTGTTACTATGAGAGCAATACAAGTAAAGCAACCTTTCTCCGGAGATGGAGGAGAGAATACACTGATATTTTCCTTGCCAACCAAAGGATTTAAAGATGTCATTTTCAGATTTGCTGCCAAAGATGAAGGTGCCGCAGACAAACTTATTATTGATTATTCAACTGCTTCTGAAAGCCCAATATGGACTTCAGTAGGATTGATTTCAACAGAATATAATTTACTATCAGACTATCAGCTGTTTGAAGTTGATTTTACTGATATTGAGAATGTTAGAAATAACTCCAATTTTAAAATCAGAATTCGCTTTGATGGTGAAGATATGTCGGCAGATGTTGGAAGCAGAGTTACATTCAACAATTTCAGCCTTGACGGGGTTTCTATTGCAGCATATAACATTTATGCAAGTTCAGACTCTGAGGGTTCAATAATTCCTTCCGGCAATGTTGGCGTATATGAAGGCGATAATATAATTTTTAAAATGATTGCAGTGAGTGGAAGTTTTATTGCAAATGTTATTGTTGACGAGTATAATAATGTAAATGATGATGTTGAATTTGAAAATGAAAGAGCAATTGGATACTATACATTTTATGAAGTAAATAGCAATCATTCAATTTTTGTGGAGTTTACACACACTGATAATGTTGAAACAATTAATAAAAATGAAATACTGATTTATCCAAATCCGGCAAAAGAATCTGTTTGGATAAAGTCGGATGTTGAAATGTATAAAGTTGAAGTTTGGAATGTTACAGGAGGCCTGGCTTATTTAAAAGAAACTAATGGCAAACAAACTCATATTAATGTTTCAGAATTAAAATCAGGATTGTATATAGTGAGAATTTATACTGCTTCAGGCGTTTACTCAAAGAAAATTGTGAAACTAAAATGATTGCTGTACTAAGAAATATCCCAAAATTATTTTACCAGATACTTGATGGTCGTGTTTTCTTTGGAATCTTTAAGATTAAGAAGAAGAATGCTTCCAGATTTATAATTAGGTATGGATAAGCGAATTATTTGAGTTGAATTAAGTGCATAAATGTCTGCAACGCCTAATGCTTTTCCGGATAAGTCATAAATAGAAAGAGTTGCATTTTCGGAAGAAGTTTTAATCTGCAGCTCAAAGTTCTGATAGGAATTGTTGGCACATATTATATGTAAATTATTGTTTAATGAAATGCTAATTGAAACAGCGTTAAAGTATTCATAATTTCCATCATAATCTGTTTGTTTTAACCTATAATACCATACTCCTTCAGAGATATTGACATCGCAAAATGAGTAATATTTTAACTCATTTGAATTGCTGAAACCATTAATTTTTCCAACTACATCCCAGTGAAATAAATCTTTGCTTTTTTCAATTGTGAAATAATCATTGTTTATCTCAGTTGCTGTTGCCCAATCAATAATTACAGAATTGTTGTATTGATAAACTTCAAAAGATATTAGTTCTATAGGTAGTGGATCATAAATTATTGACCCACCGAATAAACTGGTGTTAAAACCTGATACATCGCCTGAAACATATAAGTTCCCATTACCGAGAAGGTAGTTTGTGTTTGCATTAAAACCAATAAGATTATTAACATGCATTTCGCCATTAACAATAAGGGTTGTATTGTTGTTAAGATCTACGTCTCCGCTTACATCTAATATTGCGCCAACTTCAACAATTATTTGGAGATTATTATTGCCGCCAATATTACCATCAACATCTAATTCTCCGAAAATTTCCAACAATCCATTATTGTTAAAGGAAATACTTTGATTTGTTGATACATTATTATTTGGGTTTATTCTCACTGTAGAATTATTGCCAAGGGAGTAGGGTGGGGCAGTATTTATCCAAGTGTTATTATTATTCCATGTGCCTGAGTTTTTAGTTTTATGTTGTGCAAACAGAATATTTGGAGTAGTACACAAAATAGCTGCTAAAAGTACATAGATAAAGGCTTTCATGTATTGTGATGTGATTGGTTGAATAAGTATATTTTCTGTGTTTTAAGAAAAACACGGAGCAAAATTAAGTGTTTTACTTAAATATGCAAATAATTTCAATTCTTTTTTAAATTATTTCTAAGAATAGCATAATTACTATTTTTGCTTTTTAAAAACTTAGAAAGTGATTTATCCAAAAGATTTCGAATTCAAAATTGGATTTTCTCAAATCAGGGCAATGCTCGATAGCTATTGCCTTGGTACATTAGGCAAAAAAAAGGTTGCTGATATTGGTTTCTTAACTGATATTGATTTAATTGAGAAGCTTTTAACTCAAACCGATGAGTTTAGGCAAATTATATTATTAAATGAATTTTTTCCAGCATCAAATTATTTTGATCTAGAGAATGTATTGGAAAAAGTAAAGCTTCAGGGCACTTATTTTGAACTTGAAGAAGTCAAGGATTTGTGGTTGTCGCTAGATACTATTAAAAAGATTATTGTTTTTTTACTTAAAAGAAAAACAGAAGAAACTTATAAATACCCTGAATTAAGCAAGTTGGCCGAAAAGGAAGATGTGCCACAGGAAATTCTTGATTATTTTCCTTGTATAATTGACAACCATGGAAATATTAAGGACAATGCAAGTGCTGAGTTGGCCCAGATTCGTTCACGTAAGGCATCTTTGGCTCATAAAGCAGGTAAAAGGCTAAATCAACTTTTACAGCAAGCTAAATCTGATAAATGGCTGGATCAGGATGTTGAATTGTCAATTAGAAATGGGAGGCTTGTAATTCCTATTCCGGCAGCATATAAAAGAAGACTGAAAGGATATATACACGATCAATCTGCAACAGGCCAAACTTTATATCTTGAGCCGGAGGAAATTTTTGAGATTAATAATGAAATTAAAGAACTTGATTTTGAAGAACAGCAAGAAATAATAAGGATTCTAAAGCTTTTTACTGATTTTTTCCGACCTTATTTGCCTGTTATAAAATCTGCTTATAATTTTTTAGGTATTATTGACTGCTTGAGAGCGAAGGCAAAATTGGCAATCGAT
Source organism: uncultured Bacteroidales bacterium (assembly GCA_964601515.1). Lineage (GTDB taxonomy): Bacteria > Bacteroidota > Bacteroidia > Bacteroidales > UBA7960 > PWND01. The sequence goes on from CAZRNU010000027.1 coordinate 19,562, forward strand.
CTTAATGCTCAAAAGCCTGTTGTTGTTGGAAAAACAATACTCAACTGGATAAATGCCATTCATCCCTTATTGTTCTTGTCATTTAAAAATCAGAAGAAAAAGGTAGAGCCATTAAATCTGGAGCTCAACCATGAACAAAGAATCTTAATTATCTCAGGTCCAAATGCCGGAGGAAAGTCTGTTGCACTAAAGACTTGCGGATTGCTTCAGTATATGGTTCAATGTGGAATGCTTGTTCCAATGGAGAATTATTCTGAAATCGGAATATTCGAAAAAATATTTATTGATATTGGCGATGAGCAATCAATTGAAAACGACCTTAGCACATATAGCAGTCATCTGCTTAATATGAAAAATTTTTGCGAGAATATAGATTCAAAAAGTTTGTTTTTGATTGACGAATTTGGAGCAGGCACCGAGCCAAAAATAGGAGGGGCAATTGCTGAATCAATCCTTTATGAATTAAATGAAAAAAAGGCTTTTGGTGTTATAACTACTCATTATGCCAACCTAAAACTAATGGCATCAAGGTATGATGGCCTTGTAAACGGTTCAATGTTATTCGACACCAAAAACATCCGACCTCTTTACCGATTGAAAATGGGAAACCCGGGAAGCAGCTTTGCATTTGAAATTGCAAAAACAATAGGTCTTCCCGAGCTTATACTTAAAAGAGCAGAACTATTTGCAGGCTCAGGCGAGGTTGATTTCGACAGGCAGCTTCAGGATATGGATTTGAAAAAACTGGAACTTGAAGACAAGGAAAAACAACTTAAAACTGCCGACGACTTTCTATCTGATATGATAGATAAATACGAAAAGCTTAATAGCGATTTGGAAAGGCGAAAGTCTGAAATAATAATTGAAGCAAGACAGGAAGCTAAGAAGATTGTTGCCGAAAGCAATAAGATTATTGAAAGAACCATTAAAGAAATAAAAGAGCACAAAGCAAATAAAGAAACTACCAGTCAACTAAGGCAAGAAATAAAAGATTTTTCAGAAAAGCTTACAACAGACGACGACATTTCTGCAGAAAAGAAACTAGGAAAGAACAAAAAGTGGAAAGACAAGAGTAATGCGGAATCATTTGAAATTGAATTTGCTCCTATAATTGTGAATGACACAGTTAGAATGAAAGGGCTTACAACTCAGGGCACCGTGCTAAGCATTGACGGCAAAGAGGCCGTTGTTTCGTTTGGAAATATGAAAATGAAAGTTTTGCTCGAAAAACTAGAAAAGCTTAAAGCAAATAAGAATATACAAGCAAAGGTAAAAACCACATTCGACATTAATGAGAAGGCAGTAGAGTTTAATCCGCAAATTGATATTAGAGGCAAAAGAGCCGAAGACGCGCTTAGAAAAGTACGACATTTTATTGATAATGCAATATTGCTAAGTGCAAGAAATCTTAAGATTATTCACGGCAAGGGCGATGGCATTTTACGTGAAGCAATTAGAGATATGCTTAGCACCATACCAGAAGTAGGGAAATACAGAGACGACCACCCCGACCGTGGAGGCGCCGGAACCACAATTGTGGATTTGAATATTTGATGATTTTTAAATGCTTTCAATCCTTTCAATCTATACAATCCATACAATCCCGATACCCGACACCCGACACCACCTTCGTCCTTCATCTTCAATCTTAAATCCGGAAATTTTCGAATTATTTTCGTAACAATTTTGAAACAACACTGTTATCATTATTAAATATTTTTGCGTGTTTTTATTTACAATAAATTAAAAGTAACTTAGAAAAAATTACCGCAATTAAATCGCACAAAATGAAAGCATATAGGATATTGGTGGTTGACGACGAAGAAGATCTTTGCGAAATTCTCAAGTTTAATCTTGAAGGTGAGGGTTTTGTTGTTGATGTTGCACATTCTGCTGAAGGAGCATTGGCAGGGGATATTGGCTCGTATAATTTGCTTTTGCTGGATATTATGATGGGGAAAATGTCGGGATTAAAACTGGCAGAGAAAATTCGCAAAGAGCTTAAACTTTCGGTTCCAATTATTTTTATTACTGCCAAAGACACCGAAAACGACACCTTAACAGGCTTTAGCCTCGGAGCCGACGATTATATTTCCAAGCCCTTTTCCATAAGGGAGGTAATTGCCAGGATAAAAGCAGTTTTGAAAAGGTCGGCTTCTATTGAAGAAAAAGCCGTGGATAAGCTGCTGGTTAATAATATGGAGATTGACTTGAAGAGCAAAAAGGTTTTCGTAAACAAAAAACCTGTTTCTCTCACCAAAAAAGAGTTCGAGATTCTTTTACTTTTAGTTCAAAATCCGGGAAGGGTTTTTTCAAGAGACGAAATGCTAAGTCTTATTTGGAAAAATGATGTGATTGTTGTAAACAGAACTATTGATGTTAATATTGCCAGAATTCGCAAAAAGCTTGGCAGCGAATGCGAAAAAGCATTCGTGAGCAGATCTGGATATGGCTATTGCTTTGAGCCTGATAATATTAATTAATTATTTTTTATTTTTTTACCATGATAAGAAAAATCCCCTACAAGGTAAAGCTATTCTTATATTTCTTCGTTGTTTTTATCTCTTTTACAATTGTTGTTACAGCTTTTCAATATAACAGGGAAAAGCAGTTTAAAATACGTGAGCTTGAAAACTTGCTAAACAATTACACCGATTTTGCTAATAGTTATTTTCAGCATAAGGCAATTTTTGAAGACAATAATGAACATTGGCTGGATTCGTTGATAAAAATTTTGCCCAGAAAAGATATAAGACTTACGGTTATAAATTTTGATGGTGTTGTAATGTACGACAGCTATTATCAGGATTTTAAAAATATGGAAAACCATAAAAAGAGACCTGAAATACAAACCGCTTTTTCAAGCGGAAGCGGCTCAAATATAAGACTTTCAGAATCAACAAATTATGATTATTATTACTATGCAAAAAAGTATGACGACTATTTTATTAGGGCAGCTATAGAATATAATATCACGGTAAAGGAATTCCTTCGTGCAGAAAATCTTTTCTTTTTTGTAATATTTCTCCTTTTTATTCTTATAAGTGCAATTCTTCTTTATGTATCAGGTAAGATCGGAAAGTCTATTATGGCATTAAAAGATTTCGCAATTAGAGCTGCAAATAATGAAAAAATCGAAAAGCACATTGAATTTCCTGAAAATGAACTTGGTATAATTGGGGAACAAATAATTAATATCTACAATAATCTAAACATTACAAACCAGGAATTAAAGAACGAGAAAGATAAACTGATTCATCACCTTCAGATATCTCAGGAAGGTGTTGCATTTTTCTCAAATAATAATGAAAAGATACTGGCCAATAATCATTTTATTCAGTATTTGAATCTAATTGCAGATTACCCTGTAAACAATCCTTCCAAATTCACTGATATTCAGGAATTCTCTGCTATAGCAGAATTAATAAAAAACACTCAATCACAAAACATAACAATAGACCAAAAGAACCCACCGGTTGAAAGATTGATTATTGAGAAAAACAAAAGATACTTTGATGTTCAATGTGTTATATTTGTTGATAAAAGCTATGAGATTTCAATAATAGATGTTACAAAGGCTGAAAAAAACAAATTAATGAAGCAGCAAATGACATCTAATATTGCTCACGAGTTGCGCACACCGGTTAGTTCTATTAAGGGATATCTTGAAACTGTTCTGGAAAGTAAGGATTTAACTGAAGATAAAAAGACATACTTTATTGAGAAAGCAAATAACCAAACAGAGAGGCTTTCTGAATTGATTAGAGATATTTCTTTACTAACTAAAATAGAGGAAGCATCCGGTTTATATGAAATCGAAACAGTTGAAATTCTTCCGGTAGTAAATGATGTAATTGAAAACCTTCACTCTAAAATTGAAGAATCAGGAGTTGATATTGCGTATAAAATTAATCCTGAAACTAAAATTCAAGGAAATAAAGTCTTATTGTATTCAATTTTTCAAAATCTTTTGGAGAACTCAATAAATTATGGCGGTCATAATATTTCTATTTGCATAGATGAATACCATCAAGATGAAAAAAATGTTTACTTCTCTTTTTCAGACAATGGAACAGGCATTAGTGAAGAACATCAGGCAAGGGTTTTTGAACGCTTCTACAGAATTGATGCGGGCAGAGCTAGAAAAACAGGTGGTACCGGATTAGGTTTGGCAATTGTAAAAAATGCAGTGCAGTTTCACAAGGGAGATATTTCTGTTAAGACGAAAAAAGGTGGAGGTGCAGAGTTTTTATTTAACCTCAATAAAGGCTAGAATCTAGTATTTCTTTTTGCTGATGGAGACCCCGTTTTCGTCCCACATTTCCCATACTCCCGACTTTTCTCCGTTTTTGTAGTTCAATGAATAACGCAATTGGCCTGCATCATCCCAAATTTTCCAAGTGCCGTGTTTTTTATCTTTTTTGTATTTTGCTAAAGAAACTAAAACTCCACTTTCGTTATATTTCAGCCATGTTCCATGTTTGGCTCCGTTGCGAAATGTACGAATTTCCTTAATACTGCCATCCGAAAAATAATACTCTGATTTGCCGTGAAACTTACCATTATTGATGTTTAGCTTTGCAGCAACTTGTCCGGCATCATTTGTCTGAGTGAAAGTGCCGGTAAATAAATCGCCATTTATGTAAAAAAGGCCGTCTTTTTGTTGAATGTCTTGTGATGAAGCAATTATGAAAAGAAGTATAAACCCCAGAAATAAAGTATATCTCATTTATTTTGTATATTAAACCTTTAACCAATGAGTTTCGTTAAAAACTCACTCTGAATTACAACAAAAATACAAATTTTAATTTACCTGCTTTATTTCTATAGTTCCTATTTTCCCGTTTGATGGTGAAATCTCTGCAGCTTCGTAAGAAATGTATGAAACCATCATGTTATTATCAAGCATATAATAAGGTAGTTCGATGCTGAAATTACCGTCTAAATCAGTATATACTTTATAATCACTAATGCAAATTAATACACCTGCAAGGTTTTCTTTTGATTCGGCATCAATAACTTTTCCTTGAATTGAAATTAGACTCATTTCTTCAGAAGTTGTTTTTGCGTTGCCTGCAATTGTTGTTAATGTTGCAGCTAAGATTGATAATGTTAAAAATAATTGCTTCATAGTTGTTTGTTGTTTATTGTTTCACGAAGCAAAAGTATTGCCGCAATATAAAGTCTTAGTTAACATACTTTTATTAATACATTACTTTTATATTAAGGCAATGTTAAGAAACTTAGTTTTTTTGCATGTTTGAATTATTGCAAAATTATATAATGCGCATATAATCAATAAAATATAATGCTATGTTGTGTAATGGTAATATTAATTCCCCTAACAATAATTTGAAGATATCTTAACAACAAGTTAATAGCTTTGATGCCTGTTTTGTGTTTTTTTGCACCACTGTTATAATTAAAAATTTGGTGCTATTATGATTAATAAAAAGTCGATTTTTCTGACTGTATATTCATTAATTTTCTTCTTGCCTCTTATCGCATTCAGCCAAAGAGGAAGCATTAGCGGAACAATAAAAGATAAAACTACAAAGGAAACTATTGTTGGAGCAAGTATAATTATTAGCGGTACAACAACCGGTACAACTTCAGATATTGATGGTAATTTCAGAATTAATAATATAAATGCAGGTCTGGTAGAGTTAGAGATTTCGTTTATTTCTTACAATAAAGAGATTGTTTCTGTACAAGTTGAACCGGGTGGCAATGCTAAAATCAATGTTGAACTTGAAGAGGTTACATTTCTTTTAGATATGGTTACAATCTCAGCTAAACGTGAACTGGATAATGAGAGAGTGCTAATGATGGAGCAAAAAAATGCCAGTGGAATTACACTTCAGATTGGAGCTCAGGAATTGTCAAGAAAAGGGGTCTCTGATGTGGCTACTGCTGTTACTAAAGTAACAGGAGTGTCAAAACAAGAGGGAAACAATAAAATTTTTGTGCGTGGTCTTGGCGACAGATATCTTTCAACAACTCTAAATGGGTTGCCCATACCTTCTAACAATCCTGAACTAAAAAATATTGCACTTGATTTGTTTACTGTAGATATAGTAGAAATGGTTACAATTGATAAGGTATATAATGAAAAAATTTCAGGAGATTTCGCCGGTGGAAATATTGATATTGTTTCTAAGAATAGGAATAAAGAAAACTTTTTTGAGATAGAACTTGGTTCAAACATTAATACAAATGTTTTTGCCGATGAAGAATATCTTCTTCATCAAGGTCCTGATTATTTTGGTTTTTATACAATAAGTGCTCCAACAACAATAAAGGATTTCGGATTTCAAAATTCAATGAATCCGGTTGCTAAAAATCCAATAGGTGGCGGAATGGCTATTTCTGCAGGAAAGGTTATCCCATTAAAGAAAAGGGAATTAAACTTATTTACTACCATTAACTTTTCAAACAATTATAGCTATAAAGAAGGTATTTCAATGAACGTAAACAGTAATGGTTATCCTTCTAAAGATCTTACATTCGAAAAATCTGATTATAGCACAAATACAACTGCAATGCTAAATGCCGGTTATGAAATAAATGCATTTAACAGAATTAGTTATAATCTTTTATTTATCAATTCATCCAATCAGCAAAACGAGGATTATAAAGGAACAATATTGGATATTGCAGATTATGGAAATGGCAGACTAATTAGAGGGACATACGAAAAGAATACTGTTTTGATAAACCAAATTTTAGGAGTACATAAATTGTCGGAATCTGCAAATCTAAAATGGGGAACATCATATAATACAATATCTAGTGATTTGCCAGATAGAATTCAGAATACATTCCGCGCTGAAGGAGATTCGGTGTACTTTGGCCAAAATCAGATTACAGATAATCACAGATATTATCATTACTTAAATGAGGCTGAAATGGCCGGTAATATTGTAATGGAATATTCTTTAAGCAAAAATTCAGATGATGAAGCTAAAGGGAAAGTCTCAATAGGTGCTTTTGCAAGATTGAAAAATAGAGAATTTAATTCAACACAATATAATTTTAGAATAGCTGGAACTAATAGAACTAACCCCGTGGATCCGTATAACCTCGATTTGTTTTTTAATCAACAAAATCTCGATGATGGTTATTTTACTATTGAAACATTTAGAGGCAACTATCAGGTGCCTAATGTTTTAAAGCCTCAAGAATACAGTGGCACTCAAAACATATTTGGAGGTTTTTCAAGTTTAGAATACAAACTCTCGCCAAAGCTTACTGCAATTGTTGGGCTTAGAGCTGAATACATATATCAGGAAGTGAAATGGAATACACAAATAGACCCTCTCGACAGAAAAGACGCCTTTCAAAGATTTGAATTTCTTCCGGTTTTAACAACTAAATATGAAGTAAATAAAAATCAAAATTTACGATTTGCAGCTAATAAATCATACACATTGCCGCAATTTAAAGAGAGAGCTTTCTTTATATATGAAGAGGTTACACAAGTGAAAATTGGTAACCCCGATTTATATCCATCTGAAAATTACAATGCCGATTTAAAATGGGAGTATTTCCCTTCTTTAGGGGAAGTTTTTTCTGTTACTGCTTTTGGAAAATACATTTTGAATCCTATTAACGAGGTAACAATTTCTTCCGCTACCAATGATATATCATTCTTAAATACCGGTAATTGGGGTTATGCCATGGGTCTTGAGCTTGAAGCCAAGAAAGATATTCTAAAATTCAACAATTCGACTATTATGGCTGGGCTTAATTTTACCTGCATGATTACTGAGCAAGAACTTAATTCTGATAAGGTTAAAGAAGAAACTCGCTATATAGTTTCTTTTACAAATCAAACTTCGTCATTTACAGGAGCAGCTGATTATTTGTTAAATGGCGACATAACTTACAAATATTCGTGGAAAAACGGCCTAAATAATATAATGTCAACAATAACCTACCAACACACCTCAGATAAAATATACGCAATTGGAACAGATTCGAGAGGTAATATTATCGACAAAGGTTTTGGCTTGTTAAACTTCATAATTAAAACTGAATTCTCAAATAAATTTGGAATTGGAATCAATGTTAACAATTTGTTAAACCCAACAATTCAGAAGATCCAAGCCAACGAAAGCAACGATATTGTCGTTTATTCTTATCAAAAAGGATTGTTCTACAGCCTTAAGTTGAATTATAGGTTTTAGCAGGGAAGGTCTTTCAATCTACACAATCCTTTCAATCAACCGGATATCTCACTGACGTTCGATATGACAGCACTGTCACGCCGAACCCGACACCCGACACCCGATACCAGATACCCGAAACCCGATCTATA
>CAZRNU010000028.1:0-10963 GCA_964601515.1 uncultured Bacteroidales bacterium
TTATTGGGTTATTTGCAACATAAGCATAAGGTGATAAAGTGTAATAGTTATCTGCCATCGGATCCACCGAGTGAAACCTCCCAATCTGCGGATCGTAAAATCTCGCCCCGTAATCTAAACAATTCAGAAAAATATCGGATGTCATAATGAAGGCATTGTATTACACAATACCTGTGAATCCCATAAACGCCAATGCCATAATACCTGCAACAACCAATGCAGCAGGTGCGCCGCGCATTCCTTTTGGAAGATCTGATAATTCTAATTGCTCGCGAATACCTGCAAACAACACAATTGCCAATGCAAAACCTATTGAATTGGCTATCGCAAACACTACAGCTTCCATTAGGTTAAAGCCGAAGTCAGGTCTTACTGCTAGTATAGTTACACCTAAAATAGCACAGTTTGTAGTAATTAATGGAAGAAATATTCCTAATGCCTGATAAAGCGGAGGACTTACTTTCTTTAATACAAGTTCAACCATTTGAACCAATGATGCAATTACCAAAATATATGATATCGTTTGCAGGTAGGTAATATCAAACGGAACTAATACGTAATTGAAAATAAGGTAAGTAACTATCGTTGCCAGAGTCATAACAAACATTACTGCTCCTGACATTCCAATTGATGTGGATACTTTGGAAGATACCCCCATATATGGACATATCCCAAGAAATTGTGCCAACACAATGTTGTTGACAAATACTGCTCCGATTATTATAATTAAGTATTCCATATCTCAGTTTTTATTCGATTGTTTTTCTTAAAATATTATTTAAAGCAATTAGGTATCCTAAGCCTATAAATGCCCCGGGAGCAAGCACAAACACCAACATTCCGTCGCCCTCAAAAATCGGAATTCCGAAAAATGATCCTGAGCCTAAAATCTCTCTAACACCTCCTAAAATGGCAAGTGCAAAGGCGAATCCTAATCCCATTCCAAATCCGTCAATTATAGCGTGAAAAGTGTTATTCTTACTTGCAAATGCTTCTGCACGTCCCATAACAACACAGTTTACCACAATAAGCGGAATAAATAATCCTAATTCTTTGAAAAGCGCCGGAACAAATGCTTCCATCACAAGTGACACTATGGTTACAAAGGAAGCTATAATCACAATAAATGATGGAATTCTTACTTTGTTCGGGATAACATCTTTAATAATTGATACTACAAGGTTCGACATTACAAGCACAAATGTTGTTGCTAAACCCATGCCTAGTCCGTTTATTGCTGATGTGGTAACCCCAAGCGCCGGACATAATCCGAGCAGCAATACAAATACCGGATTTTCCTTAATAAAGCCTCTGGTTAAAATGTTTAATTTGCTCATATTATTCTCCTTCGTTTTGAGTTGCCAATTCATTGTTCTCTTCAACAGGCGTCTCGTTATTTAAATTCAAATCTTCGGAAGAGTTGCCTGTAATGCTATTTTTATTTTCCAAAAATGTTTCGTGTGCTCTGGTAATTGCGTCGCAATATGCCCTGGCAGTAATGGTTGCCGCAGTTATGCCATCAACATGACCACCGTCTTTTCTCACTTTAAGTATGCTATCTGTTGGATTAAAGCCTTTAAACTGATCGCTCCAATCAGATTTTGATTTGTCAATTTTATCACCCAAACCCGGTGTTTCAGCATGCTCAAGATGTACAACATCTTTAATAGTTCCATCTGGTAAGAAACCTACCATTGCTTTAATTTTACCGCTAAATCCGGCATCAGTATATGTTGCAACAGCTATTCCTACAAGCTTTTCATTTTTGTATGCCAGATTAAATTCCAAAGAATCAGGGCCATCTATACTCACAAACATTTTTGTTACAAGGTTGTCAAATTCAGGAACTACCAAACTTATTGCTTGTTGTTTTGCTGCCTCTCGTGCTTTTGCAATCGGATCTTTTGTAAGATTATATACGCTTGCAAGCGTGAAGGAAGCAATTGCAGATACCACAAATAGTGTGATAACCATATTTAAAAATGTAGATTCTTTTTTAGCCATTTTTTACAACCTCCCCAAACCTTTTAGGTTTAACATATGTGTTTATTAGCGGAACAAATGCATTCATTATTAATATTGCAAATGATACACCTTCCGGATATGCTCCAAATACTCTTATAACCATAGTTAATACTCCGCAGCCGATACCGAAAATAATCATTCCTTTAAATGACATCGGGCTGGTAACCATATCTGTTGCCATATATAGAGCTCCAAGCATCATACCTCCCGTAATCAGATGAAAAACAGGATCTATGTATATCTCAGGGTTAACAAACCAAAGAATACCACCGAATATCATTACACTGCCCAAATATGCAACAGGAATATGCCATGTAATAATTTTTCTTATCAGCATATAAATACCTCCAATAAGTAAAGCAAGAGCAGATATTTCACCAATAGAACCACCCATATTTCCAAACAGCATCTGAACATATCCCGGAACCTCAGTCATTAATTCGGAAACGGGTTTTCCTGCTGCTACTCCTTCTTTTATCACTGCAAGTGGGGTAGGACCTGTAACTACATCAACAAGGCTTGCGCTAAATTCTGTCGGCTTTGGCCATGTTGTCATATCCACAGGAAATGAAATTAATAAAAACACTCTACCTACTAATGCAGGGTTGAATGGATTTTTACCTAAACCGCCAAATGTCATTTTGCCCATACCGATAGCAACAGCCGAACCAATTACTATCATCCAAAGCGGCAGACTTGATGGTACATTGAAAGCCAGTAAAATACCTGTTATTATAGCCGAGCCGTCAAATACTGTTAAAGGTCCTTTTATAAGGTACTTTTGTATAACAAACTCAAATGCCATACAGGATACAACGGCTGTGAGTGTAAGCAAAATTGCCGGCAATCCAAAAAAGTAGAATGAAACCAGCATTGCAGGTACAAGTGATAATATCACACCATACATTATTTTGCTTACGGATTCTTTCGAATATACGTGGGGTGAACCCGATACAGTTAGTAAACTCATAGTTCTAAATCTTATCTTTTATCTAAACCTTTATACCTTATACCTTATACCTTATACCCTTTAATTACTCGCTCTGCTTCTCATCAATTGTCCGACTTTTGATTTTCCAACTCTTATATTATCGAGAAGAGGTCTTCCTGATGGGCAGATATATAAACATGAACCACATTCAATACAGTCCATAATGCGATTAGACTCACAGTCTTCAACTTTATTCTTATCAGCCAATACAGCGAGAAGATATGGTTCAAGACCCATACAGCATACTGTAATACACTTCCCACACCTGATGCAATTGTGCAATGGCTTTCTTGAAGTTGTAACTTGCGGGAATAGAAGAATTCCGCTTGTGCCTTTTGTTACCGGAGCATCAAGGTTATTTAATGCTTTACCCATCATAGGTCCGCCATTAACAACTTTGCCTGTATTTTCAGGTATTCCTCCAGCTGCTTCAAGAAGAACTGATATCGGAGTTCCTATTCTAACCATGAAGTTTGATGGTTTTGCAACGTTAGTTCCGGTAACGGTTACAACTCTTTCTATAAGAGGTTTGTTTTTTTGAACTGCTTCATATACGGCAAGAGCAGTACCAACATTATGAACAACAGCACCAACTTCTATCGGGAGCTTTCCTGAAGGAACTTCACGATTTATAAGCGCTTTTATTAGTTGTTTTTCTCCACCTTGAGGATATTTAACTTTTAGTGCCTCTACAGTAATACCTTTATAATTTGCAGCAAGCTTTTTAACGTGCTCAATTGCATCCGGCTTATTGTTTTCGATGCCAATAATGGCTTTATCAACACCAAGAGCTTTCATCTGAATGCTGATACCAATTAGCATTTCTTCAGCTCTTTCAAGCATAACCCTATGGTCGGATGTAAGATATGGCTCACATTCAACACCATTAATAATAAGTACTTCAGCTTTTTTCCCTTTTGGAACCATAAGTTTGACATGACTTGGGAAAGTTGCACCACCCATGCCCACAATGCCCATATCATTAACTTTCTTGATGATTTCTTCGGGAGAAAGATTGCATTCTTTCTTAAGATTAGTGCTTCTGTCAATATCAGCTTCCCATTCATCTCCTTCAACATCAATAATTACGGCCTTTCTTCTATAACCACTTGTGTCGATAACTTCTTCAATTTTTGACACTGTTCCTGAAACAGAAGAATGAATGTTAGCCGAAATAAAGGCTTCACCTTTAGCAATTAGCTGTCCGGTTTTTACTTTAGCCCCTTTTTCAACCACCGGTACCGCAGGCACACCAAGGTGCTGTGATATAGGAATAGATACCGATTTGGGAATTTCAAGAGCCACAATTGCGGCATCTTTCGATAACTTATTTTCCGGGGGATGAACCCCACCTATTGTAAATGTTTTCAATGCTTTTCTCCTTTATGATTTATAATAAAAACCATGAAAAATTATGCTTCAGCGGGCGCACCCTCTTCAGTTTTAACTTTTCGTGGAGGAAAATTTAATTCGTGAATAGCGTTTGTTGGGCATACTATTGGGCATTTACGGCATAGTGTGCATTTGTTGTAATCTATGTAAGCCAAATTGTTTTCAAGAATGATAGCATCAAACTTACATTCTTTAACACACTTGCCACAACCAATACAAGCAACTGCACAATTCTTTTTCGCAACTCCTCCTTTTTCTTTATTAATACAAGAAACAAAGATTCTACGATCTTTTTTGCCTTTTTTGCGCATTTCAATTATACTGCGCGGACAAGCTTTTACACATGCTCCGCATGCAACACATTTGTCATTCAAGATAACAGGAAGGCCTGTCTTTTCATCCATATACATTGCATCAAAAGCGCAGGCTACAACACAATCGCCACAGCCCAAACATCCGAAAGGACATCCGCCTTCACCTGAAAACAGGCTATGAGCAAACTGGCATGTCATTGCACCCTCATACTTAACTTTTGGCGGTGAGTTTTCGCGAGTGCCATTGCATCGAACAACAGCAATCATAGGATCGGATTCCTGTGCAACAAGGCCAAGTACTTTTGCAATGTCTTGCATTGCTGCATTTCCACCGGGAGGACAGCTAAAGCCGTCAAGACTTTCAGCTTTCACTATCGCTTCTGCTAAAGCCCTGCAACCTGCAAGTCCACAGCCTCCACAGTTTGCACCTGGAAGCTTTTCTTCAACAAGATCAATTCTTGGATCTTCAATGACTTTAAATTTCTGAGCTACAAAATATAAGATTACAGCAGCTAATGTGCCAATTGAGCCCAAAGATATTACCGAGTAAAGTGTGATTTCGTTCACTTTGATTAGGATTTATGAGTGAATGAAAATATTTATTTCATTTATGATTTGTAACGTGGCAAAATTAGAAAACTAAATCAAAATTTTACTAAAATCTATCCTTTTTTGATAGTTAGTTTTTAACATGTTTTTGTTATAAAAATGTATTTATGTATAATTTGAGAGTGTTAAAATGCATAAAATCAGCAATATGTGAGCTTATTTAGAATTTGTATAAATTTAAGTGAAAAATAAAACTCAATAAAAAATCCCTAAAAGTCATAAGCTCTTAAGGATTGTGTTAGTTATTGTATAGGAATATTTTGCCGATAACATTAATAAAACTGATTAACTTCTAATGACTTTCGTCATACTCTTTTAATATGTTTCTAAATGTTTGTTCTATAGATATAATTTCTTCGGCTTTAAAAGCATTACTTCCTGCAAAAGCGTATCCGTTATTGAAATTTCCTTTATATGCGCTATAAAGTGCCTTTACAATACAATACGGACTTGTTGCGGTGTCGCATGTTCTAATGCATTTATACGGGCATGTAATTGGATGTTTTTCTCCAAGATTAACTTTGTCAATAAAACTGTTTTTTATTGCTCTTCCGGGCATTCCTACCGGACTATTAATTATACCGATATCTTCTTCTTTTGAGTTTATATATGTTTGTTTGAAAGCTAAAGAAGCATCGCATTCGTCTGTAGTAACAAATCGAGTACCCATTTGAACGCCGGAGGCTCCGAGCCTCATTATATCGCGAATATTTTGACCTGTGTATATTCCACCGGCAGCTATTACAGGAATCTTTACATTATATTTTTTTTCAAATTCTTTAACCGTATTAACTACTTCAGGAATAATATGTTCTAAAGAAAAATTTTCATCTGAAATTTGGCTTGTTTTGAACCCAAGATGTCCTCCTGCTTTTGGACCTTCTACAACAATAGCATCAGGAAGGTAATTATATTGAGATTTCCACTTTTCACAAATTATTTTTGCAGCTCTGCTTGAAGAAACAATTGGTACAAGCTTAGTTGTACTGTCTTTTTTTAAAAATGAGGGCATATCTAATGGCAATCCCGCTCCGCTGAATATTATGTCAACTTTTTCAGCTATCGATGTTTTAACCATATCTGCAAAGTTTGACATTGCAACCATAATATTAACACCAATAAGTCCTTTAGTCTTTTCACGAGCTTTTCTTATTTCGTTTTTTAAAGCAATAATATTTGCTTCGATAAAATTTAAACCTTTATGAGGTGTAAGTAAGCCTAGTCCGGCACTGGAAATAACACCAACACCTCCTTGATTTGCAACTGCAGCAGCCATGCCTGATAAAGAAATTCCAACTCCCATGCCTCCTTGAATTATTGGTACCCTTAGAGTTAGTCCGCCAATTTTTAAACTTTTCATCTATTTTTAATTTGTTTTTAATTTTGATTCGCTGAGCTCGTTCATTAAGCTCGGTTGTCGATTGGAACTTGCATGATGGTTTTAACCCGTTTTTGTTTTTAACTAATCACGCTTGTTTCATAATTCTTTCGTTATTTGAATACAAAATTAGAGTATGGTATAAGAGCATGCAAACTTAAGGGATAAACACCTCTTGTATTGTGGCAGAATGCTTATTGCAGTGGCAAACGTGAAAAACGCGGGGTAAACATCATTCGCCCCATACAAGCTAAATTGACTCTTTAAGCTTTGCCAGATATTGAATGGAAACAGGGATTATTTCATCAAAGTCTTTGATAGAGATGAAATTTTTATTTTGCTCTCTGTTAAGTTTATTTATGAAGTACTTATTTACTATACAGGTTCTGTGGCATCTTAAAAAATTAGAATACGACCTGATTTGCTGTTCTATGTTTTTTAATGTATTCCTAATTAATTTCTTTTTAAACAAAGTTCCCTCCTTGTAAACAACTTCTACATAATTGTCGGCTGATTGTATATAAACAATGTTGACAATTTGAATTTCAAACGATTCCTTGTTACTCTCAGATGTTAGTTCAATAGAAATGTTTTGATAATCAGTTTCGTAGTTTTCAATTTGTTTAAGGCTGTGTTTTATTTCTCTATTTAAAATTACATTCTGCTCCATTAGTCTTTTATAAATGTCGTAAAGCCTTAATACTATTGGAGGAACCATAGATATAAAAAACACCTTGAATAAAAGATTAAAAGTAATTTCAAGCAATCCAACATATTTTAGATAAAATATTAATGTTAAGGAATTGACTATGAACAATAGAATTCCATTAATGTAATATAGGACTGAAGGTTTGTAATAGCTCCTAAGGTTTTTGTAAATTATTAATGGAAGTATAACTCTTATTATGAATATCAAGCTAAAAATTATTGCACTCATGCCGGCAACAAACAATAACCAATCATTCCATCCTAACCTTTCAACTATAAAAGGTTCAAAAAATATAACAAACATGAATAGCCCAAAACTTACAGTTAGACTTAGCTGGAGATATTTTTTAATCAGATTATTTAATTGGTTTAGTTTCTCGCTCATAATTTAATAAGCCTAATATGTTGAAAGTGTTAGATTGTGTTTTTTAGAATGCAACAATTAATTAAATATTGATATTATTGAGAAACATTTAACGGCTTATTCAACTGTTAATTTCATTGCAAAGTTAATTTAATTATTAAGAATGTAAACAGTTGACTAAAAAACGCAGCATTACCTTCATTTTTATTGACCTGGCTTTTATTTTTAAACTAATTATATTGGTTTTGGAGTTTTTTGTTAATTTTGCGCCACAAAATTGTTCTTTTCTTTATGCCCAGATGGTGAAATTGGTAGACACGCTACTTTGAGGGGGTAGTGGCCGTAAGGCTGTGCAAGTTCGAGTCTTGTTCTGGGCACTTCTTCTGTAAAACATTTTTATAGTAATGCTAAAACCACCTCTTTTTATTGTACATTTGTAGCTTAAGCCTGATTTCATTTTTACACCTTTATGCAATTCCAAAAAATCAAAGAAAAAGAGTTTGGGGAAAACAGATTTGTTTTTACAATTATAAATCATCCGGTTTTCGGACTTTTAATCGATGCTTTTGCTGTTAAAGTTAATGCAAAAGGTGTTTTTGGGTATGAATTTCGCAAGGTTACGAAAAGGACATTTCACGATTTCTTTGCAGAAATTTCTGATATTGAAAAGGAATGCCTGAATTTAATTGACCAGTATTCCGATGAGAATCTTCAAAAAAGGTTTAACAGGACCAAAATTAAAGTAAAAGATTTCCTTTGTGGCTTGCAACCTGATTTTATAGCGCAATTTATTAAACCGTTTATTGATCGCAAAATATATGAAGTTGCAGATATTTTAGCATTAAACAATGTGCCGATATTTTATAAAGGTGATGCAAACGAAAGAATTCAAGAGAAGGCTTTTCATATAAATAAGAATATTATAAAGCCGTTTTTTAAGTTTGAGAAAAAATGTGATCATACTTTATATTCTTTGCATTTGTATAATGAAGATGTTAAAATTGACATTCTGAATAAAAATGCCACACTAATTTCTATATCACCATGTACTTTGATGCTTGATGGTGAAATATTAAGATTTGATGATGAATGGGATGGGAAAAAACTGATGCCTTTCTTTAATAAGGATACAATTGTAATTCCGAAATCTTCTGAAATACAGTATTTTCAAAAATTTGTCCTTAAAGCTGTTAGGAATTATCCTGTTGAGGCTATTGGGTTTAATATCGAAATTTACAAACAAGAGATTACTCCAATAATTAAGTTAGAAAATAGTATAGATGGGCGTATAGTTGCCGGACTTTATTTCAATTATGGCAACTACATTACTTATGCCTATAAAGATCGTACAGATAACCATACATTTTTAACCACGGAAGGAGAGAACTATAAGTTTTTTAAAGTAAAAAGAAATCCAAAACTTGAAGAAGAGTATGCAAGTTTGATATTAAGCA
This sequence comes from uncultured Bacteroidales bacterium, assembly GCA_964601515.1. Lineage (GTDB taxonomy): Bacteria > Bacteroidota > Bacteroidia > Bacteroidales > UBA7960 > PWND01. Next base: position 9,236 of record CAZRNU010000028.1, read on the forward strand.
ATGGGCTCAAACATAAATCATCAATGCATTTTACACTTTCCAATAAGATAAAAGATAACGATGATGTAGCTGATTTTGATAACTATATGCCTTTTATAGATTGGGTTATTGCCGGTAAAGATTTTTTAGAGAAAAAGGGTTTTATCCTGAAGCAAGACTTTGCCAAAAGGCATTTTAATACTAGCAAAGCAATTATAAGCATTGATGTAGATGAAAAACAAGATTGGTTTGATCTGAAAATTGTAGTGACTTTTGGTGGATTTAATATTCCATTCATTAAGCTGAAAGATAATATATTAAAGGGTAATAGAGAGTTTGAATTGCCCAATGGTGAAATTGCGCTAATTCCGTATGAATGGTTTGCCAGATTTAAAGATGTTTTAAAGCACAGTGTTGATAGTAAGGATGTAATAACATTAAAGCGCCATCATTATACATTGCTTTCAAATCTTGATAATGGAAAAACATTTTCTACAAATCTAACAGAATTATTGCCGGGTAAACCGGTTGAAGTTCCAGCTTCAATTAATGCGGTATTGCGTAATTATCAGGTTGAAGGATATAGGTGGATGTATTTTTTGTATAAAAATGGCTTCGGAGGAGTTTTGGCTGATGATATGGGGCTTGGTAAAACTTTACAGGTAATTACTCTGCTTTCTAAAATATATTGCGATAGGACTGATGTTAAAAGTGCGGAAGGTGATATTGATAGTAATAGTTCTAATAATTTTGAAGGGTTGCAGCTTGATATCTTTTCTTCCGGTGAGAGATTATTAGAAAAAATACCACCTTCGCTTATAGTTATGCCATTGTCTCTGGTTCATAATTGGATGTGTGAAATTAATAGATTTGCACCGGAATTAAATGTTTATCAGTATGTTGGTACAGCAAGAACAACGAAAATCAATGGTTTTGCGAAATATGATGTTATATTAACTACTTATGGAACAATCAGGAATGATATCGACCTTATTAAAAATTTTGATTTCCATTATTTAATTCTTGATGAAAGCCAAGTTATAAAGAATGCGGTTTCTAAAGTGTTTCATGCCGTGAAATCTTTAAATGCTAAGCATAGATTAGTAATGACAGGAACTCCGGTCGAAAACTCACTGACTGATCTTTGGTCGCAATTTTCGTTCTTAAATCCCGGAATGTTGGGTAATTTGAATTTCTTTAAGGATGAATATGTTGTTCCAATTGAAAAAGAAAAGCATTCACTAAAGCGTGAAAAACTTCAGAAAATGATTAGCCCATTTATTCTTAGGCGAACAAAAGACGAAGTTGAAAAAGAGTTGCCTGAGTTGACTGAAATGATTCATTATTGCGAAATGACTGACGAGCAGGCAAGTGTTTATGAAGAAAAGAAATCTGAGGTTAGAAATTTCATTTTAGAACATATATCGCGTGAAGGATTGGAAAAAAGTAGGTTTCACATTTTAAGCGGATTAATGAATTTGAGGCTTATTGCAAACCATCCCAAAATGACAAGGCCTGATTACGAGCATTCATCAGGGAAGTATATTGAAATTATCAGGAGCATTGATAAGCTAGTTGCAGAAAATCACAAAGTGCTTGTTTTCTCTCAGTTTGTTAAGCATTTAAATATAGTTAAAGAATATGTTGATGAAATGAAAATACCTTATAGTTTTCTTACCGGTAATACTCCTGAAAGAGAGAGAAAGGCAATTATTAAAGAATTTCAAAATAATCCGGAACAGAAGTTGT
>CAZRNU010000028.1:10973-27855 GCA_964601515.1 uncultured Bacteroidales bacterium
GAAGGCAGGAGGAGTAGGTCTTAATCTCACAGGTGCCGATTATGTGTTTTTGCTGGATCCATGGTGGAATCCTGCTGTTGAAAGTCAGGCTGTTAACAGGGCACACAGAATAGGCCAACACAAGAAAGTTTTTGTTTATAAATTTATTACTAGAAATTCAGTAGAAGAAAAGATAATGACTTTGCAAAGACGAAAATCTGAACTTGCAGGAATGGTTATTAACTCTAATAATCCGCTGAATTTATTGGATGTTGAACAGATTCAGAATATCCTATAATAAAAAAGGCGCGTTACAAACGCGCCTTTTTAGTGTTAAGCATCGATTCTCGCATATTTTGCATTCTTCTCGATAAACTCTCTCCTTGGTGGAACCTCGTCTCCCATTAGCATTGAGAATATTCTGTTAGCTTCAAAAGCGTTGGTTATATCCACTTGTCTGAGAACTCTGTATGCAGGATCCATTGTCGTTGTCCAAAGCTGTTCAGCGTTCATTTCCCCAAGACCTTTATATCTTTGAATGTGAATATTTGATTCTTTGCCATTTACAGTATATTCCTTTACAATAGCTTGTCTTTCATCTTCACTCCATGCATATTTTTCATCCTTGCCTTTCTTTATAAGATATAATGGGGGAGTAGCAATATATACATAGCCGTTTTCAATCAACTCTTTCATATACCTGAAGAAGAAAGTCAGAATAAGTGTTGCAATGTGACTACCATCAACATCGGCATCAGTCATAATTATCACTTTGTGATAACGAAGCCTTTGTAGATTTAATTCTTTAGAGTCATCTTCAGTTCCAATAGATACGCCAAGAGCAGTAAACATAGTTTTTATTTCCTCATTTTCAAATATTTTATGAGGCATAGCCTTTTCAACATTAAGAATTTTGCCTCTTAAAGGAAGAATAGCCTGGAACTTCCTGTCGCGACCTTGTTTGGCAGTTCCACCCGCAGAATCACCCTCAACAAGATAAATCTCGCACATTTCAGGGTTTTTCTCAGAGCAATCTGCTAGTTTGCCCGGCAATCCGGTACTTGATAAAACACTTTTTCTCTGTACCAATTCACGTGCTTTTCTGGCAGCGTGACGAGCTGTAGCAGCAAGAATAACCTTATTTACAATAGTTTTTGCATCTTTAGGGTTTTCTTCAAGGTAGTTGTTAAGCATTTCGCTAACAACGGTGTCAACGGCTCCGGAAACGTCTGAGTTGCCAAGTTTTGTTTTAGTTTGTCCTTCAAATTGTGGCTCCGCAACTTTAACCGAAATTACAGCTGTTAAACCTTCTCGAAAATCGTCACCGTTTATGTCAAACTTAAGTTTAGAAAGCATGCCGGATTTGTCGGCATATGATTTAAGTGTACGTGTTAGAGCTCTGCGAAATCCTGCAACGTGAGTACCACCTTCAATTGTATTTATATTATTTACGTATGAGTACAAGTTTTCTGTAAAAGAAGAGTTGTATTGCATTGCTACTTCTACCGGCATTGCACCTTTGTCGCTCATCATATAGACAGGAGTATCTACAAGTTTTTCCCTTGCTCCATCAAGATATTGTACAAATTCTTTTAAGCCTTCTTCTGAATAAAATGATTCATGAACAAATTCTCCATTATCATCTTTATTTCTGCGGTCAGTAATAGATAGCCTAACTCCTTTATTAAGAAAAGCAAGTTCTCTTAATCTTGTTGAAAGTGTGTCATAGCTGTACTGGGTAACTTGAAAAATTGTATCGTCAGGTCTAAAAGTCACTACAGTACCACGCTTATTTGTTTCACCAACTTCTTTTACCGGATACATTGGAGTGCCTTTTTCGTATTCCTGAACATACATTTTGCCGCCTCTATGAACAGTTACCTTAAGATGATTAGAAAGTGCGTTTACGCATGAAACACCAACGCCATGCAGACCACCGGAAACTTTATAACTGCCTTTGTCAAATTTCCCTCCGGCATGTAAAACAGTCATTACTACTTCAAGCGCACTGCGTTTTTCCTTTTCGTGCATGTCAACAGGGATGCCGCGTCCGTCATCTGTTACAGTTATTGAATCATCTTCATTAATCACTACATCGATGTTTTTGCAATAGCCTGCCATTGCTTCATCGATTGAGTTGTCTACTACTTCACTAACCAAATGGTGCAGACCTTTTGTGCTAATGTCGCCAATATACATCGCAGGACGCTTCCTAACTGCCTCTAAACCCTCTAAAACCTGAATACTACTTGCGTCATATGACCCATGATCTACCGCAGCTTTATTTACTTCTTCCATCTTATTTTTTATTGCAATTTTTAAGTTAAAAATAACTAGCAAAGATACTATTTTTATAGGGTTTTGAGAAGAAAAATGAGGGTGAAATTTAAAATAGTTATTAACATTTTAGTCGACAGTCGACAGTCAACAGTCAACAGTCGATAGTCAACAGTCGGAAGTCAATCTATTCAATCTATTCAATCTATAGATTCAGCTTAGTTAGAAAGAATAAGAAACACCTCCAATAAAATTAAACCTTTGAGTGTGGTAGTTGTTCCACATTTGCAGCGGTTGATTTTGGATATTGTTGAAGTTTAGGAAAACAGATAAAACTCTTGTATATCTGTATTCAATTCCAATATTGGCATCAACATGAAAGCCTTCAAGTTCTTTTGCAACAATGTTGTTTGCAGCATCATATGTTTTGGCAAATGTGGAATTTCTTGCATATCCATCCAGAGAAATTATAATCTTATCCTGTATGTTGTATTTTCCATTTACACTCACAACTACAGATGGCATGTGCCAGGGTTGGTTCTCTTTATCCATCGAATATTCATAATAATCTGTTGCCAATCTTAGTCTGAATTTTTCACTTATTTGCGTAAAAATTTCTGCTTTAAAATTAAATCTGCTAATATTGTCATAAACCAGAGTGAATTTATTATCCAGAATTTGTGTGGTATCGTTAACAAAGAATGCAAAATTATCTATTGTTGCATCAGAAACACTAAAGTTATAGGCAACAAATGTGCTGATAGAACCTTTAAAACCTACTGTAAGGTCTTTTTTCCTATTCTGAAATTTGTAGGGTATGTCTATGGCAGTATTCAAATAAGGATTGATTCTGGTTGTATTATAAAGGTCGTGCTTATCCAGCCCTCCTGAAAATGTTCCATAGGCAATTAAAACATCGCTAACAAGATTTGCTTCTGCATGTGCTTTCGGGTAAAACTTCATATAGGTTAGATTGTCAAATTGAGTTACAATATCTAATCCTATATAAAACTTAAAATCTCTGTATTGTGATGATAACCTTGGCTCAAGACTAATTAGTCCGTTTGAGGTTTTATTATCTGAAATTGTATAGCTGTAAAAATCTGCGTTAGCAAACAAATTGAAGTGCTGTTTTTCTGCAAATCCAAGAGGGTCGGGTGGCAGTTGCTGTCCTATTATTCCGCTTATTTTAAATAAGTTCTCTTTTGTATCAAAACGATCGGTTAAAAGTCTGTATTTAAATGCTGCTGAATGCTGAAATTTGGCGCTATCCAAGTGATTTGTATTGTAGTTAATTCCAACGTTAAATATATTAAAGCTTTGCTTCAAATCTTCACTTGTTATATTGTCAATGTAATCCAGTGCATTTTGATTATTCAAAAAATCATTTCTTTGAAATCCATAATAATGAACCATATCTCTCTGATAGTTCATATCAGCATTTAATGTCAAATTCTCATAAAACTTTTTCCCGTAAACATCAATGAGGTTGTTGCTGAATTGACTGTATTCATAGTTTTCAATATTTCCTGAAGATGAAAGATGTTTTATTCTTGCTCCATAGGCATATTCATTTGACCTAAGTGAATTGTAAAAACCTTCGACATACGGAGTAGAATGTGTCCCAAATCCGGCTTTAGCATGTCCTTTATATAACTTTGTTAATGGTTCTCCTCGCATTCTGGCCGGACTAATCGGTTCAACTTCGAATGAAGTTGTTATTTTTATTGGTTTTATGCTATACTCGAAAGTAGTACTAATCTTTGTAGTATCTTCCATTGAGGGGTTTTCAAGAATTTTAAATGCTTCTGAAATAGTTGGAAGATACGGTGCAACAACTTTTATTTCATCAAAATCCAATTTCTGAGAAAATGAGTTGTGCCAAACAGCAAAAAACATTATTATCGTTATAATTATGTTTCCGGGTTTTTTTAAGCTGTTCATTTTAATTATGTTTAATGTTAATTAATTTCGTTTGTAAAATAAAACTAAAACTCAACTTCTAATGAATCTGATTTGCCCTTCATTTTTTCCTCTTCTTCTTTTCTCTCGATGTCAGTGAGTTTCTGCCTTGCCAGTTGATTAAGTTCTTCTCCGCTGTAATTTTCAATTATACTCTGAAGAGTATGCTTAGCTTGAAAAATATTTTCTGTTTGCAAATAATTGTCGGCTAAAAGGATAAATATTTTAGCAAGCCAATAATCATAAGCAGCAATTTCGTTAATGTATTTAAAAATTAGTTGTTCAGATTTTTTATAATCACCTTTTCTAAACTCTAATAGTGCAAGATTGTATTTTGACTCTGCTGCCATTTCAGTTTCTCCAAGATTCGAAGCCTTTGTAAATGATTGTAATGCTTTATTTGGCTCATTAGTAATCATATATGCTCTTCCTGATAATAGATGAGCCTCCTGAAGTATTTCTCTTGGTGCTCTTTCATCGCCAATTACTGCATTTGCAGCCATAATTGCATAGTCAAATCGACTCAGTTGATAATTGCACCTCATTTGACCTATTTTTGCATCAAGAATATTGCTTCTTTGTTCTGCAACATTTTCTAATGTTATATAATGATTTAATGCTGCTTCGTAATTATTTAGTCTAAACTGAATGGCAGATGCTCTGATAGCTGCATTTTCCGAAAATTGTGTTCTGGGTTTCGTTAACACAAATTCATAGCCTCTCAAAGCAACCATAAGCTCATTCATCCTGAAATCGCATTCAGCCTTGTAAAATCTAGCGTTAACCGAAAAAATCCCTTCCGGAAATTGTTCAATATAATTTGCAAAGCTTTTAACTGCATTTGTGCAATCACCTTGCATATATCTTTGTTCGGCTGCAACATAAGTAAGAGTGTCCTGCTGAGATTTTGTAACATCAGCAAACGAAAATCTCTCTGCATATTTGAAGTAATCATCAACTCTATCCATCGCAACATATATATTTTTCATTATGGTTAGAGCTTCTCTTGCTTCTTTTGTACCGGGGTACTGCTCAACAACATTTTTGCATATTTCTAGAGCTTTTTGGTCTTGATTATTGTTGTAATAAATCAATCCGGTTTTAAGTTTGGCATCTTTAATATGTCTGCTGTTTGGAAAGTTGTTAATTAATCTGTTGTATTGATTCAGTGCCTGAGAGCTTTCATCAATTAGCATATATGTACTGGCAAGTTCAAAAATGGCATCATCTGAATAAGATGTTTTTGGAAACCTATCAAGCAGAGCCGTTAAACTTTCGGCTTTTTCATTAAAATCTCCTTTTACTCCCTCAACCAATGCTTTTTGATACATTGCATAATCAGTGTCTATTAACCCCAATGTAATCGCTCTATTGTAATAGTCTATTGCACTATTGTAATCTTTAGACATAAAATATGAATCGGCAATTCTTAGGTAAGCATCATTAATAAACCTTCTGTTTTCAGATTCTCCTCTAATAAATTGACGGAAAGCTATTAGTGCATTTTCATATTCTTTTTTCTGAAACCATGCATATCCTGTTGTGTAATATGCTTTATAATAAATCTTTAGATCAAATGCACCCGGGGTAGTTAGAAATTCTTTATGATACTGAAGTGCTTTGTCGTATTGCTCCATTCTATAATAAGCCTCGGCAGTCCAGAAAATACAACTGGCAACAATATCAGATTGATGAGGGTATTTTTGCGATTTTTCAAAATGCTCTATAGCTCCTGTAAAGTCGCCATTATTATATAATTCAACTCCTCTGAAGTATGAAATTCTTTGATAGGCAGTTTTGTGCTTTGGAGTAGTAATGCCAAATTCTTCAATTGATGCCAGAGCACTTTTGTAATTCTTGGTTGTCATGTATAAATCAATTAGATACTCCTGAGCTAATGATTTTCTGGGCGACTGTGGGTATGTTTCAATATATTTTTGGAATGCCAATATAGCTTCATTATATGGGTTGAATGATAAGTCGTAAGATAATTTAGCATAATTAAATAATGCTTCTTGTTTTATTTCAGGATAAAAATCCATTTGATAAGCTGAAACAAAAGCATTCCTTGCGAATCTCTTTTGATCAGTTTTTAAATAAGCATCTGCCAAATGATAGTATGCGTTTTGACTCATGGAATCTACTTGATTTATAACTTTTTCAAGATTAGAAATAGCATTTTCGAAATCCTGAGCATTATAATATGCAAATCCAATCTGATAATAATCCTCTCTAGATGGTTTAGTGCTTGATTCTTTTTGATACCTTTCTAAAAACGGTATAGCCTCAGCATAATCACCTTTGTAGAAATATGATTCACCAATGAGTCTTGCAATTTCTGCGGATCTTCTAGTAGATGCATCTTCAAGAAGAGGTGGTGCATATTCAATTACTAAATCATATTTTCCTTGAAGAAAATAGATATGTGCAATGTAATATGGAACAATAGGACCGAAATTTTTGTCAGCTGTAATTCGATTGAAAGAAATAAGTGCGGTTTCGTAGTTCTTTTCTGTGTAGGAGATATGAGCATAGTAGTATTGAGCTGGTCCAAAATAAAGTGATGCAGGGCTTTTTATTTCAAAGAAATTTTGTTTAGCTTGATTCATTTCATCTCTCATAAAATAGCTATAACCTCTTTTGAAGAGAAATTCTTCTTTTTCTCTTTGTGAAAGGTCAAATAGGTCAACTTTATTGTACCATTCAATAGCTTGCTGGTAGCTTCTTTTTCTATAATGAAGATTTCCCATTTGCAGGCTTGCCATTCCCTGTTTAGGGTGAGTAGGGAAATTAAGAATAAAGCTTAAAAGCATACTCTCAGCATCAGGTTGAAACAGTTCAACTGCGCAAATAGCCTCATAATATATGGCATTCACCCTAACCTCTGAGTTAATATCTTTAATATTTTGAATTGTGGATTCAAATAGTTTCTGAGCAGCTCCATATTTTTCTTTGTTGAACAATTCCAGCGCCAGTCTGTAATCTGAATCAGGTTGATTATGAATAGCAGTGTGTTGAGCTACAGAAAATGAGGCACATAGCAAGAGCATGCCTGTTATGAAAAAGATTCTTTTTATTATCATGCTGATCTTTTTTAATTTAAAACACGAAATTACTTTATTAATACCTAGTCATTAATCACTGTTTATCAACAATTAGTGCGATTTTTCAACAATTTTTCAACAATTCATAAATTATCACTGAAGAATATATGAAAAATAGGGTTTGCAGAAATAAAAACGCAAGCAGAATAGAAATATTTTAATAAGAAAAAAGCAGGCTATAAGCCGGATTCTGTCACTGCATAAGCAGTGTTTCTGTCATTTATCTTGGACAAGGTTCACACCCTGCCTCCAACGATCAACCCCCCGAGATTGGGCGGACCACCCTCAAGCCTCGGTGTATTTGACCTTTCAGCGCATAAGGTTTACCCCCACTTACAGTTGCCTGCAAATGTCGTGAGCTCTTACCTCACGTTTTCACCCTTACCATAAACTGGTTATGGCGGTAATTTTCTGTGGCACTCTCTCTCACCTCCCCTAAAGGAAGTGGCTTCTTGTTAAGAAGTATGCTGTCCTTTGCTGCCCGGACTTTCCTCATTCCCTCTTTCAGGAACGCGACAGAAAGCCTGCTTATTTATTATTTCTGTAAAAAACAACTTCTGTAGCACCCATGCCATATCTGGCAAAAGATGCATCGTGAAATTCAACTCCATCTGTATTGCGCAGATATTTGCGAATCTCGTTTTTCAAAACTCCATTGCCTACACCATGTATAAATATCAACTTGTGCATTTTTTCAACTTCTGCCTGATTTATTGATTTTCTAAAATAATCCATCTGTATATTCAGCATGTCAACATTTGATAAATTATTAAAATTCTCTATCAGTTCTCCTATATGAAGGTCAATCTCGGCAATTTTATCATCAATTTTATGCTTATCTAAAAATGATTCTGTATTTTGTGCTTTTTCTTTTTGCATTGTGCCTTCATTCAGTTTCTCTTGCAATGCCTTTGTCTGTTCCAAAGAAACAAGCTTTTCATCATTAATCATTGCTGCCTGAAAATCAGTCAGCTTTCCAATATCTACTACAAATGCTTTTTTTCTTATTAGTTTTTCAAATTTAAAACTATCCTCCTTGTATAATTTTATAGGTTTGAAATTTACTAAACCACTTATAGGTTTTACAGGCGTTGTCTTTCCTTCCATAAAAAAGACAGCTTGTATAACTGAATTTGCCCATGAGTTTATTTCAGATCGCCCAATGGTTGCAAGATTAATAAATGATTCAGCCTCAACAAATCCATATTCTTCTCCTTGAAATTGTCCTCCGTTATTTAAATATAAGCTAAACAGCGCATTGTATTTAGTATGGTTTGCCAACAATATGTCAATGTTGCCCACAAGAGGTGTTTCTTCAATTTCAGGAATCATAAACAGATACAGCCCTTTTTCCGGCTGATCTTTATCATTGTATGAAATATAAAGAGGTTTTGAATCAGTACTTTCTGAATCATCGATGAATGTTTCTCTTCTTATTAAAGCAGGCTCATTTGGATCTTCACTTCTTATTTTAATAAGATCACTAACAGCAGTAGGAATCTCAAATCCATCTTCTATTGCAACATTTACTATAAGATCATTTACGATTTTTGTAATAATGCCGCCTCCTTTTTCGTTAAGAAAACTAACTCTGTCTCCAACTTTAAAGTTTTTTATATTTGCCATTCTAATTAAATTATTGTGCAAAAGTACTAAAAAAAAGTGGTCTGTAATTATTGTTATTGCTAAATAGATAAAGGTATAGGGTATAGGGTGAGTAATATAACTTAGTAATTGGGATTGGGAAAAAGTATTAATAAAACTTTTATATCTTTATCGGTTTAATAACTGGACAAAAAAATGCAACAGAAATTTCTAAAAAACCTTGTTTTATTGTTGGTCTTAAATCTAATGATAAAGCCATTTTGGTTGTTAGGAATTGATAGAACTGTACAGAATTCCGTTGGAGCTGCAGATTATGGATTTTATTTCGCTTTGTTTAACTTTTCTTTCCTTTTTAGCATTTTGCTTGATTTTGGTATTACAAATTTCAACAATCGCAACATTGCTCAAAATACACAGCTAATAAAAAAGCATCTTTCGAATATTGTTGTAATTAAGTTTTTGCTTCTGGCTTTTTATTTGGTTTTCACTTTTGCAGGGGCATTGATCATAGGATATAGCAAAGCTCAAATTAACATGTTATTCTTTTTGGCTATTAATCAATTTATTGCCGGATTTATTTTATATCTAAGGTCTAACCTTTCCGGTTTGCATTATTTTAAAACAGATGCTTTTATATCTATTCTCGACAGAAGTATGATAATTATTATATGCGGAGTTCTTTTGTGGGGAAATGTTCTGAGCGATTTTAAAATTGAATATTTTGTTTATGCCCAAACAACCTCATATTTAATTACTGCTGTTATCACTTTTTTTATTGTTTTAAAGAAATCAGAGTCGGTTTTCTTTAGGTTGAATTGGAATTTTGCATTTATTCTTATTATTATTAAGAAAAGCATTCCATTTGCATTGCTAGTTTTATTGATGACTTTTTACAATAGGGTAGATAGTGTTATGCTTGAAAGAATGCTTAAAGATGGTTCTGTATTTTCAGGGATTTATGCATCTGCGTACCGAATACTGGATGCCTCAAATATGATTGCGTATTTATTTGCTGTGTTGCTATTGCCAATATTTGCTAAGATGATTAAGCAATCACAACCTGTGAATGACTTGGTTAAGCTCTCCTTTACATTGCTGATAACTGCTGCAATAATTGTAGGTGTTGCTGCATTGTTTTACTCAGGTGAAATTATGAGGTTACTATATAGTATTCACCCTGATGAATCTATAGAAACTTACAATTATAGAATTGTTGAGTCTGCAAGAGTTTTTAGCTTTCTTATGATGTGCTTTATTGCAATTTGTTCAAATTATATTTTCGGAACGCTGCTAACCGCTAATGGTAATTTGAAGTTTTTAAATATTGTAGCCTTATCTGGTTTAACTCTGAATTTTGTGCTTAACTTATTGTTAATCCCTGTATATAAATCTTCGGGGGCTGCGTTTGCAAGTCTTTTAACACAGATTTTAGTTGCCACCGCACAAATTTGGCTATCGATTAAGATATTTAAAATGAAAGTAAACTATGGATATATAGTTAAGCTGTTTATTTTTATTGTTTCTGTGCTGATGATTAATTTTTTCTTTGTCAACAGTGGTTTAAGATGGCATTATAGTTTGCTTTTGGCTGTTGTGCTTGGCTTAGCAGTTGCCGTTGCAATAAATTTACTGCAGATAAAAAAAATATTCAAGCTTCTTTTTGTTAATTTTGAGCCCTAATCAAATAAATGTATTCAATAATAAACTAACCAAATAATAAAATCTATGAAAGAGAATTTAAATAATGATTTTGATGCTGTTAACATTTTTCTATTTTTTGTAAGATGGTGGAAGCATCTGGCTATTTTATGTATTTTGGCTGTAATAGCATCAATAGTTTTTTCATCTCCATATTTTATTACTCCAAAATTTGAGACACAAGCAACATTATTCCCTGCATCAACACATAGTATTTCGAGGGCTGTTCTTGGTGGTGGAGGATTGGTTTCAACTCGTCAGGATTTTCTGCAATACGGTGATGTTGAGGATGCAGAGAGGCTGCTTCAAATCTTAACTTCTTCAACTATCAGCGAGAAGATTACCTCTAGATTTAACCTTATGGAGCATTACGAAATACCTGAAAATTCGAGTTATCGTTATACTAAACTTGCTAAAAAATACAAGAATAATGTGTCTTTTCGTCGTACTTCATACGGTGCTGTTGAAATATCAATCAAAGATAAAGACCCTATGATGGCTGTTAGAATAGCAAATGAGATAATTGCATTGGTTGATACTATCCAAAATGATATGAGAAGAGAGAGGGCTGAAATTGCCTTCTCTATTGCCAGTCAGCAGTATTTTGATTATGTTGCTGATGTTAAAAAAGCTGAAGATAGTTTGAATTTTATCATGAGCAAGGGCGTTTATGATGTTGAAGGACAGTCGGCTATGTTAATGCAACAACTTGCAAAAGACCTTTCTGCCGGCAATCAAAGAGGCGTTGATGAGATTAAAAAGCAGCTTAATATTTTGAGTAAATACGGTGGAACGTATATGTATCTTAAAAACTATTTGAATGCTTCAGGAGAACAGATGAATTCACTTCAAAGGAGATATCAGGAAACTAAGGCCGATCTTGAGAATTTCGTTTCTTTTACTTTTGTAATTGATGAAGCTTTTATTCCTGAAAGAAAATCTTACCCTGTAAGATGGCTTATTGTTTTTATCACTACTGTTGCAACAGCATTTACTGCTGTTGTGTCGTTGATGGTTTACGAAAATGTTGTTAGCAAAGGATTAAATAAATTGAAGTCCGGAAAATAAATCCTAATGTTTACTAAAACTTTTTCTCAATTAAAGTTTATGTATGCAGTAAGCATTCTGTTTATTGCATTAAACATCTTACTTATAACAAACGACCATTATTGGTTGGCAGCACTTCCTTTGGCTTTGCTGGTTATGTTGATGCTGTTCTTTTCTCTTGATAAATTGATATATCTTGTTGTTGCAATCACTCCATTTTCATTCACATACAAAAACGACGAGATGGGATTTTCAATAGATCTTCCCACAGAACCGCTTGTTGTGTTGATAATGGTCGTTTTTTTTATGAAGCTTTTTTATGAGAAGGAATATGAAAGGCCAATCTTAAAGCACACTGTCACTTTAATATTGATATTTCAGTTGTTGTGGTTGCTAATTACTTCAGTTACAAGCGAACTGCCTGTTGTGTCATTGAAATTCTTTTTGTCAAGATTATGGTTTGTTACTGTTTTCTACTTTTTTATAATCAGGATGTTTAAAGATTATGAAAAGATAAGATGGTTCCCCTGGGTGTTCGCAGTGCCTTTGGCTATAATTGTTATTTATATAACCTTTGTTCATTCATTGTCGGGATTTGAAAGATTTGCAGGTATAGCTGCGGTTAGACCATTTTTCAATGATCATACAAATTATGGAGCTACCCTTGCGCTAGTTGCCCCTTTGTTTGGAGTAATGGCATTTTATACTGGTTATAAGAAAATATACAGGAGAATTGCATTAGCCCTATTTCTACTTTTTGCTATGGGAATATTATTTAGTTACTCAAGGGCTTCCTGGATAAGTCTTGCTGTTGCATTTGGAGTTATGATGGTTTTAGTTTTGAAGATAAACTTCAAAATTGTTATTGCAATGGTTGCAATTGTGGCCGGACTTTTTATTTATAATCAAGAACAAATAATGATTGATCTTCAACGAAATACTCAGGAATCATCAGGTGATTTTTCTGAGCATGTTCGTTCTATTTCAAATATAACCTCAGATGCATCAAACTTGGAAAGGATTAACAGATGGCGTTCTGCAATCAGAATGTTTGAAGAAAGGCCTGTGTTTGGCTGGGGGCCTGGCACTTACCAGTTTGTTTATGCTCCATTTCAGCTTTCTACCGATTATACAATTATAACAACCAATTTTGGCGATCTTGGAAATGCTCACAGCGAGTATCTGGGCCCTTTGTCTGAGTCAGGAATACTCGGAATGTTATTTGTAATTGCATTGTTTGTTTCTATAATTATTTTAGCGGTGAAGAATTTTAAGCATAATCCTAATAGAGAGTTTAGGTGGATGTCCTTAGGAATTTTACTTGGATTTGTTGCATATTTTACACATGGATTTTTAAATAATTTTCTAGATACAGACAAAGTCTCAGTACCATTTTGGACTCTCATGGCTGTTTTAGTCGCTATTAATGTATTTCATAATAAAGAATTAGAAATTAAAATCAATAAAGATGAACCCAGTAATTGAAACATTGTTAAATCACAAAACTATCAGAAACTATAAGTCAGATCCTATTGATGATAAATTGTTAAACACAATACTTGATGCAGGATTTCGCGCCTCAACCACCGGAAATATGCAGGTATATAGTGTTATAGTTTCAAAAGATATTGAAAAAAAGAAAGAACTATGTAAGTTGCACTTCAATCAGAAAATGGTTGAACAGGCTCCTGTTATACTTACCTTCTGTGCTGATTTTAACAGATTTAATAAATGGTGCCACCTTAGAGATGCAGATCCGGGATACGACAACTTTCTTTCATTTTTTACTGCTTCTATTGATGCTTTGCTTGTTGCTCAAAATGTTGCTGTAGCTGCGGAATCATTCGGATTAGGGATTTGTTATCTTGGAACCACAACATATCAAGCAGATAAGCTGATAGAGTTTTTCGACCTTCCTGAGGGTGTTGTACCTGTTACTACAATCGTTGTTGGCTATCCTAATGAAAATCCTGCCCGGGCAGACAGACTTCCTGCTAGCGCTGTCATTCATTTTGAAATATACAAAGATTATACTGATTCAGATATTGAGCAGGCTTATAAAGAAAAAGAAGCCCTTCCTCTTACCAAAAAACTTATTGAAGAAAATCAACTTAGTAATCTTGCTCAGATTTTCACAATGAGGCGTTATACTAAAAAGGATAATCTGCACTTTAGTAAAGTATTGATGGAAGCCATTGAAGACCAGTCATTCATGAACAATGACGATTAATATCTTCATATATTAATTCAAAATTATATTAATGTCTTTATAAAAAATTGTCGGAAATACTTGTTATTGGATTGGAATTTTTGTAAATTTAAGGCGTGAAAGCTCCGTTTTATCTTACATTCTAAATAAACACAGTATGGAAGACCGTCTAATTACAATAGCCACAACTCACTACACTGCTGCTGAAGTTTTAAAAGCAAGGCTAGAAAGTGAAAAGATTTCTTGTTTTCTTAAACACGTTAATCTGCTGCAAAGTGCTGTATCTGAAGGTGTTCAGATACAAATAAAAACGTCAGACCTTGATAAGGCTCTAAGATTGATGAAAGAATGGAAGTTGAACAGCATTTCATCTGCCAAACGAGAGTCGCGTAAAATTCGAAAAATACTTGTTCCGGTTGACTTTTCTGAATTCTCCAGAAATGCTTGCATTTATGCTCTTAATCTTGCGAGAGTATATAAAACGGAAATCAAAATTCTTCATGTTTATTATGCTCCTATAGTTGATTTGGTTCCTATTACGGATGCATACAGCATACAAATTGACATGGACATTAATTTGCGTGAATTGGAAAACAATGCAAAGAAAGAACTTGTTGATTTTGTTGATGACATCAGGAAAATTGCTTCTGATAAAGGAATGGAAGATGTGAAAATTTCATATGCCTTAAAAGAAGGTATTGTTGAGGATGAAATCATACAAACAGCCAATGAATATAAACCAGGAATTATAGTTTTGGGCACTAAGGGAAAAGGGGAAAAACAAAGCGATATAATTGGAAGTGTAGCGTATAGAGTAATAGACAAAAGTGCGGTTCCGGTTATGGCTATTCCTCAAAATGTTGTTTATGACATAAAGAGAGAAAAAGAATTGAAAAGTATTATTTATGCCACTGAATTTGAAGACTCCGATTATAATGCTATAAGAAGATTAATGGCAATCGTTTCTGCATTTCAGGTAAAAATATATTGCATCCATGTCTCAAAAGATTCCTTAAATACTTTGGATAGTGTTAAGATGGACAACCTTATGGAGTATTTTAAAAAAATAAGCCCTAAGAAGAAAGTAGAATTTCATTTAATTTCTGATGAAGATAAACTAAAAGCATTGCAGGAGTTTGCAATAACTAACAATGTAGATTTAATTGCAATGGCTAACAGAAAAAGGGGTATTATTGCAAGGTTATTCAATCCGGACCTTACTAAAAAAATTATATACCAAGGAAATATTCCGCTTTTATCCTTTAAGGCATAATCATTTGCAGTTTAATTAAAAATTTATTTTGCTAAAATTGTTTTCGGTTTTAGTAATTAAACTTTTTTGTTACTTTTGCGGTTGAATATATAGGGAATAGATTATATATTCAATCTAGAAAGATGTTTAACAATTAAATTGAATTTATTATGAAAAAATTATTTGTTTTAATCGCTTTTATTTCTTTTGGAATAAGTCATTCTTACTCTCAAAATGAAACTTTTTCTAAAGGTACAAATGCAATAAATCTGGGAGTGGGTGTTGCAAGTTTTAGAAGTTTTCCAATTACTGCATCTTATGAGATAGGCATTATTGATGGTATTCTCGATAAAGGAACTATTGGTGTTGGTGGTATTGTTGGATTTAGAACATACACTTCCTTAGGCTACAGATATACTAGTTATAATTTTGGCATAAGAGCAGCATTTCATTACTACTTAGTTGAAAATCTTGATCTTTATGCTGGAGCCATGGTCGGATTCAGCTATTTCGCCACTTACTACGGAGTAAACCCAAATCAATTATTCCCTGGCGCTTATGTTGGAGCCAGATATTATTTCTCTCCTAACTTTGGTGTTATGGCTGAAGCGGGTGCCGGTATCTCTAATATAAATGGCGGCATTGTATTTAAGTTCTAAAGAATAAATTTATTGTTTTTAAAAACCCTAAAGGATTTTAATCCTTTAGGGTTTTGTTTTATATTTGCTGCAAATATTTATTCATGAAGCAAAGATTTTTATTACTTCCTTTGTTTGTAGCACTTTTGTTCAGTGGTTGTGGATTTGACAAAGACGAAACTGCCGGTCTTACTGTTTTTCGTTATAATGAGGCTTCAAATATTACTTCTCTAGACCCTATATTTGCTAGAAATCAGGCAAATATATGGGCTGTGTCTCAGTTGTATAACAGCCTGGTGGAGTTGGATAATGACCTAAACGTTGTGCCTTGTATTGCTAAAAGCTGGAGTATTTCGAACAACGGGCTCACATATGAGTTTATTCTTCGCGATGATGTTTATTTTCATGATAATGATTGTTTTGAAAATGGAATCGGAAGGAAAGTAATAGCATCTGATTTTGTCTATAGTTTTTCAAGACTGATTAACCCACGATTTAGTTCTCCCGGCAGATGGGTTGTGAATTATGTTGATAGAATTGATGAAAGTCAGTTAAATATTAATGCATTAAATGATAGTGTATTGGTTATTAAGTTGTCTGAGAATTTCCCTCCAATGCTCGGGCTTCTGAGTATGCAATACTGTGCTGTAGTTCCTTTTGAAGCAGTTGAGAAATACGGACAAGATTTTCGCCGTAATCCGGTTGGTACAGGACCTTTTTATTTCAAGTATTGGAAAGAAGGAGTGAAGCTTGTTTTTAGAAAAAACCCGAATTATTTCCAATTTGAAGGCGTAAATCGTTTGCCATATATTGATGCAGTGTCTATTACTTTTATTATTGACAGACAATCAGCTTTCTTAGAATTTATAAAAGGTAATCTGGAGTTTCTATCCGGGCTAGATGCAAGCTATAAAGATGAATTACTCACCCCCGAAGGCAAACTACAAGATAAATATTCAAATAAGCTGAAGATGATTTCAAAGCCATTCCTGAATACTGAATATTTGGGAATTCTTATGTCTGTCGAAGACACAACTGTTTTAAGAAACAAGTTGGTTCGTCAGGCTATAAATTTCGGTTTCGACAGGCAAAAAATGATTGCGTTTTTGAG